>DATJOQ010000303.1:0-6166 GCA_035506935.1 Binataceae bacterium (SeqCode)
GCCCGCACGATGGTCGGGACCACCGTATTGGACAGCATCGCGCGGAAGATGGGGGTCTCTATCTCGGGCGAAACGCCTATCCGTTCGAATAGCTGGCGCATCAGGGGCGTAACCCGCCGGCGCATCGGAGCCCGATTCAGCTTGCAGATAAGCTCCGCCATCTGCGCGATTGCCGAATCCAGGCGCGGCACCGAGCTATGGCCCGGCGTGCCCCGTGTGGTCATGCGCACCGTTACAAAGCCCTTCTCCGCCACCTGAATCGGATAAAATTTGCGCTCTCCGAAAAACATCGTGAAGCCGCCGACTTCGTTCAGAACGTAGCCGGCACGCACCAGCTCGGGATGCCGCTCGACCATAAATTTGGCACCCATCTCCGAGCCTGCTTCCTCGTCGGCGACCGCAGCCAGGATCAGCCCGCGATTCGGTATCGCCTGGGCACGGACTATCGCGCTGAAGACCCCCAGATCCATGGCGCCCTTGGCTTTCATGTCCAGCGCGCCGCGCCCCCACACGCATCGCTCGGCGATTTCGGCGGAAAACGGGGGGTATTTCCAGCCCTCATGTTCCACCGGCACGACGTCGGTGTGGGAGGAGATCATCAGAGGTTTGAGGGTGCTATCCTTGCCGTGGATACGCGCCACCAGATTGGCACGATCAGGCGCACTCTCCACTATCACCGGGTCAACCCTGGACTCGGCTAGCCTGGCGGCGAGGAAGTCGGTAGCGAGACGTTCATTCCCGGGGGGGTTAGACGTATCGAGCCTGATTAGAGCACGCAGGCTATCCAGGGCCTCCTGCTCAAACGATTGCCAGGCTGTCTTCATGCTTGCGAACTGAAACCTTAGAGCAAGCCAATTCGTCGGTATTCTATAGGGTAAAAAGTGATTTGTAACAGAACGACACCAATTGCGCCATCAAATACCCGTGAAGCGATCCCGGGATGGGACACTATTTAGGCGCTCGCGGCAAAAATTCGACGCTCGCGCGAGAATGTGGCGCAATTTCAACCATAATATGGCTCGTTTCACAATTAGGCTTGCGCGCATAAGTTGCAAAACGCGGCACGGAAACTGCGTACTGTAACGGGGGCGCATCGATCGGCGTACGAGTTTCTGGAGGTCGTCGATGGTACGCTGGTGTTCGGATAGAAATCCGGGGTTGACGGGGTGCGGATATGTTAGAGCGGTGGCTTAGTCAGTATTCGATAGCTGTTCGCCTGTTGTTAGCCGCAACATTTCTGATTCTGGGTTTAGTTTACCTCCGCTTTGGTTTTTGGGGCCACGGAGCGGTCGAACCGGTACAAGCGTCGACCGATTATGAAATTTCGGCCCCGAGCACCGATCGGGCGGCTGGCGGCGCGTCGAAAATCGACCAGCCCGTGTCGTTCGACTCCTCGGCGCTCAGCCAACAGCGCAGCACGCGACCCGCGCAACGTTCCGTCGCCGTACGCTCGTCTGACGACCGATCGGGCAGGCTTCAGGCGTTCACGATGTTCGCGGCGTTACTGATGCAGTATCAATCGGCCGGTACCGGCGGCAAATAATCGGCGCGAGAGCGGTCAGCACGGCCGGCCTTCACTTCGGAAGCACGTCGATAGGCGTTCCGACTCCGACCGCAAGCGTGACGCCGAAGCGCTCCAGCATCTTGGCCGCATCCGCGCGCATCGCGCGCCACTGGGCCGTTTCGCTGCTTCGCTTCATTTCCTCCGCGTTATCGAAGGTGAGTTCGGCGACCCGATAGAAAGGCGCCACCGCTCCTTCGATTCCAGCATCGACCTTCGTCAGTTCCAGCTTGCGAAGAGCGGGCAGCAGCGCGGCCAGCGGCACGTGAACGTCCGCGTAATACCTCTCGAACGCCTCGATATCGGATTTCTTCGGCGCCGACCAGAACGCCACGATTTTATACATGCGAAGTTCCTCCGCGACCGCGATTGTTCCATAGCCCGCGCAATTCGCAAACCCGCCGGATAGCCGCCAGCCCCGGCTTGCTTTCGCTTGCGCCCTCGCTCCGCTGCGGTTACGGTCGCTTAGAACGCCTTCATCAAGCCGCCACCGACTCGCGTCCACGGGCGAATGGACCGGCGCGCCGCAGAGGGAATGCGATGATCAACCCGATTTCGCTGCTCAGGAATCGATTAAATTTCAAGGATCGCTCGGTGCTGATCACCGGCGCTTCGAGCGGAATCGGTGAGGATATCGCGATGACGCTGGGGCGGCTCGGCGCGCAGATCGGGCTTATCGCGCGGCGCAAGACCAAGTTGCAGGACCTCGCCGATCGGATAGCGGCTGAGGGCGGACGCGCCCTGCCCCTGGCCTGCGACGTAACCCGGCGTCCCGAGGTCGACGAGATCGTGCGCCGGGCGGCGAGCGCCTTCGGCAAAATAGACATCTTGATAAACTCGGCCGGCGTGCTGATCCCCGCGCATACCGAGGACGCGCGTATCGAAGACCTCGAAGCCATGATGAGCACCAACTTCTACGGGATGGTTCACACCATTCAGGCGGTGCTGCCGCTGATGCGCGAGGCGGCGTCGGGGCAAATCGTCAATATCGCCTCGCTGGCGGGACGTCGCGGCTTCAGCCCGATCGGCGGCTACAGCGCGACCAAGTTCGCGGTGGTGGGATTTACCGAAGCATTGCGGACCGAACTGGTCGGCAGCGGAATTACCGCGTCGCTGGTGATGCCGGGTGTGGTCGACACGCCGATGGTGGATCAGCCGATTCCCGGCGCGGAGAATCTCAGCGGATTGCCCAAGCTTGCGATGCCGCCTAATTGGGTCACTTGGGCGATCATGGCCGCGCTGCTGTTGGGCTTGAGCGAGATCGGCGTGCCGCCGGGCGCCGCCACGATGCAAAAATTGTCCGCCTTCTTTCCCGGCGCGACCGACGTGATGCTGAGCCTGGGCTCGCAGATGCTCGAGCGGTTCAGCAAGATCGAACTGTATCGAAGCTCGAACCTCGAGGCGGAACAGGCCTCGGCCCCATCACCCAAGCCGCGTCCAAAGCGCCGCGCTTAGGCTGCCGCGTCACGCGCTCGCGGTCGATTCAGACGACGCCTGCTGACTGGCCTTCGACGCAATTTCCTTGAGCTCGGCGAAAACCTGGTCAAGCAGCGATTTCATCAGGGCGACATCGGGCATCATGTTCGGTTCGGCCATCAGGCCAAAGTGCATGTTCTGGTTGTAGCTGGTGATCGCGACGCCGAAGCCGAGATTACCCGCGCACGGAATCAGGCCCACCTGATCGATCATCATGTGACCGGCCAGATACTGCGGAACCTGCACGCCGGGGACATTGGTGGCGACGAAGTTGATACCGAAGCCGGGCGCTCCGGCGGCCGTCGGCATGACCGGCGTAAGACGGCTCAGCGTAACCGCGGAATCGAGGCTGAAGGTCGCGACGAACGAAGTGAGCCCCATGATGCTGGCGGGGAACAGGTTGGTGGTTTCGCTCAACAGCTCCAATCCCTGCGGCAGCTTTTCCTCCTTGATGCGCTCGGTCTCCCGCTTCACCAGTTCGAGCCGCTTGACCAGGTCCATCGGCGTCGCGGGCAGTTCCGGGAACATCATCGACACGCGATTACCAAGCATCCCGTGCTGATCCTCGCGCCGCACGTTGACCGGACATCCGATTCGAAACGGCAGGTTGCCCGGATTGAAATCGTGCTGCTTCAGATAGCGGGCTGCTGCTTCGCCCAGGATGGTGAGCACGACGTCGTTGACCGTCCCACCCAGCGCATTACGGATCGCGCGAAAATCGGCGAAGGGAAAACGCGACCGCGCGAAACTGCGGCGCTGGCTGCAGAGCCCGTTGTTCCACGGCGCGGCGACGATCGGCCGCGCCAGCATCTGCGACAGCATTTGAGTGGTCTCGGTCAATTGCCGGGTCTGCTCGGCCAGTTCCGTGGGCCTGCGCAGCATTTCCTGCACGCGCCACGCGGCGTTGACCTGCGCGTCCATCAGGTCCTGGAGCGCGGTCATCAGATTTTCTGCGAGGCTCTGTGTCGGATGTTTGGCCGGCGGCTTCTCGGGTGGCTTGGGCGGGGGATCGTCGGGATGGAAATCGAACACCACCGTGGTCAGCTCCATCGCCGACACGCCGTCGACCAGGCAATGATGAATCTTCCACAGCATCGCGGTGCGGTCGCCCTCCACGCCCGTGAATACATGGAGCTCCCATAGCGGGCGCGTGCGATTCAGCGGCGGCTCGAGCAGCGGGATCATTGCCTTGATGAAATCCGCTTCGCTGGTTTCGGCGGGCAGCGGATGATGCTTGATATGATTTTCGAGCTTGAAATTCGGATCGTCCTCGAGGCTGGCGTGCGCCAAGTTGAAAGGAACGAAAGCCAGGCGCTGGGTGTAGCGCGTCAGCAGATGGATCCGCTGCTCGAAATGCTGGAACAGACGGTCGAACGGAATCTGCCCCTGGAAGAACGACAGCATCCCGACGTGAGTGGGACCGTTGAACGATTCGCCGTAGAGGAATGAGGCGTCCTGCGCGGTGAGCCGATTACCGAGCTTCATGGCCTGCTTTATTTCGTAGACCGCCATACGGCACCTCCGGGGAGAATCGGAGCCGAGTCCAGACAACGAGCTAGCTTGTTGAGGCGTTAAACGTCAACACCGGCGCTCATGCGCAACGGCAATCGCCTCGTGTGAGCTTCGTGCTATGCTGCGGCGGTTCGCGCCGCGGTCATAGCGAGAAAATTAGCGCGGAAAAAACCCTGCCGTCGAGAAAATCCCATGGCTATCAAAGCGCAGCCGGACAAATTCCGATTCGAAGATGAGTTTCGCAAGGGCGTCGAGGGCAAGCGCGTGCTGATAACCGGCGCCGGCAAGGACGGCGGGCTCGGTCAGGCGTTCGCGCTGTCGGCGGCGCTCAACGGCGCCGCCTCGGTCGGCGTGCATTTTCATCGCAGCCAGGCCGACGTGTTCGACCTGATTCATCTGCTGCGCGAGCAGGGCGTCAACGCCTTCCCGGTGCAGGCAGACGTCACCAACCAGGGCGACCTCTGGGCCACGCGCACTTACGTGATCGATCAGATGGGCGGGCTGCCGCCGAACCTGGTGATCTGCAATTCGGGGTTGACCGAAAAAGGCTACGCCTTTGGGCGCGCGCTGAAAGAAATTGCCGACGAGCCGCTCGCGATGCGCCGCGCGCGAGTGCGCCAGCATTTTATCGACAACCTGCAGGAATCGCGGCTGGTGGTGGATACCAAGATCGACGGCTTCCTCGCGATGACGCATCTATGGGCCGGCGAAGCGGTCTACCATCAGCAGCCGCTGCAGATGATTTACATCTCGTCGCGTCAGGCGATCGATCCGGGCGCGTCGGTGCCGGGGTACGTGATCAGCAACTGGGCGGTGCTGCAACTGCCCAGGGTGCTCGCGGTGAATCTCGGGCAGGCGAAAAATTTCGTCAGCGCGGCGTGTATCCTGCTGCCGTTCGTTCGCACCGGGATGACCGAGCAATACGCCGACAATCCCAGGGTGTTCGGGCGATGGCAACCGCGGATGCTGACCACATACGAGGCCGCCAAGGCGTTCATGCAATTGCTCTCGCGCCCGGCAAGCGAGCTCGATCAAGGATTGTTCGAGTTATTGGTGGATGGGACGCCTGAGAATACGCGGGTTAGCTGGAAGTGTGTGCATTTGGATCAGCGGGAGGAATTGCTGGATTGGAGCGAGGATAATCCACTCAAGTTTTGAGAGGCTAGCCCGAGGAGCTAATCTTAACGCTGGCTTCTTCCGAGCGCCTCGCCATCAATCCCGCCCCATCTACGTCATCCTGACCCCCTACCCCGTCATCCTGAACGAAGTGAAGGATCTCGCGCGGTCCTCCGCGCGTACGATCGATGAGTCGCACGCATTACGTCTACATCATGTCGAGTAAATCCGGGGTGCTTTATGTCGGCTCGACCAACGACCTCGAACGCCGCATGTTCGAGCATAAGCACGGTCTGATCGAGGGCTTCACCAAGAAATACAAGGTGACGCGCCTGGTCTACGTTGAAGAGTTCAGACGCGCGGCTGAAATGATCGCGCGTGAGCGACAACTCAAGGGATGGACCCGGAGCAGAAAGCTAGCCCTGATTCATGGGCAGAATCCCGGGATGCTGGATTACGCGCGGAGGACCGCGCGAGATCCTTCACTTCGTTCAGGATGAC
>DATJOQ010000304.1:0-10812 GCA_035506935.1 Binataceae bacterium (SeqCode)
CGCTCACTCAATCCCGAGCAACGCGAGCGGGTCAGCCGCCGGCATGGAATGCCGCGGCTCGGGTAGAGGGTCAGTTTGATTTTAGATGACGAGGAAGATGGCCGAGATGTAATAAAACCAACAAGGTCACCACTCCGACCACTATCGGTAACAGAATTACCGCAGCCATCCAGAGGCCTTCTCTCTCAAAGTGCTTCTTCATTTCCTTTCTGTCGCGCTTCCCATTCATCGACGATCCGCACGCTATCTGACAAGTCCCAAAGAGTATCGGTCACACCCGCTGCCGACACTCGCGACGACTTGACGCGTGCGTTAATCTAGATCCGTGCCACAAACCGACTATAAATCCACGCTGCAATTGCCAAGGACCGATTTCCCGATGCGCGGAAATCTGCCGGTGCGCGAGCCCGAGATTCTCGCGCGCTGGGATCAGATGGACTTCTACGGCAGCCTGCTCGAAAGCCGCAAGCAAGCGCCGCTTTATGTGCTCCATGACGGACCTCCATACGCCAACGGCGAGGTCCATATCGGCACCGCGCTCAACAAGATCCTGAAGGACTTCATCGTGCGCTCGCGCGCGGTGATGGGTTTCCGGACGCCGTACGTTCCCGGATGGGATTGTCACGGCATGCCGATCGAGCATCAGGTGTCGCGCGCGCTCGGCGCTAAGGCGCGCTCGATGTCGAAGCTCGAGCTGCGCAAGCTGTGTCGCGCTCATGCCGAAAAATTTATCGAGGTGCAGCGCACGCAGTTCCGCCGCCTTGGCGTAATCGGTGATTGGAATCATCCGTATCTCACCTTCAGCCCGGAGTACGACGCGGCCGAAATCGGTGTGCTGCGGCAATTGGTCGAAGACGGCTACGTCTATCGTGGGCTTCGGCCGGTGCACTGGTGCTTCGATTGCCGCACCGCGCTGGCCGAGGCCGAAGTCGAGTATCACGAGCACGTATCGCCGTCGATCTATGTTGCGTTCACCATGAACGACAAGGTCGGCGACGCCGGCGCGCTGGCGGCAAACGCCGCGGATGCTGCCGCGCTTGCGGCGGCTCACGCCGCGGGAAAGCTGTCGGCGGTTATCTGGACCACGACGCCGTGGACCTTGCCGGCGAATCTTGGAATCAGCCTGAATCCCAGCGCGGACTACGTCGCGCTCAAGGTGGGCGACAAGTATTACATCGCGGCCGAGCGGCTGGCCGAGGCGTTCGCGAAAACCGCCGAGCTGGCCGTCGCGTCGCGCGTCGCGCTCGATCGCGAGGCGCTCAAGGCGCTCGACGGCAAGGACATTTTCCGCCATCCGTTCATGCCGCGCGACGGCAAGCTGATGTTCGGCGATCACGTGACGCTGGAAACCGGCACCGGGCTGGTCCATACCGCGCCCGGCCACGGTTACGAGGACTTCGTGATCGGCGAAGCCTACGGACTGCCGACGCTTACGCCAGTCGATGCGGGCGGAACTTTCACCGCTGAAGCGGGCAAGTACGCCGGGCAGCAGGTTTTCAAGGCCAACGACGTGATCACGCGCGATCTGGCGGAGCTTGGCGTGCTGGTTCACGGCCATAAGGTGGGCCACAGCTATCCGCATTGCTGGCGATGCAAGAATCCGCTGATCTTTCGCGCCACCGAGCAATGGTTTTTGCGAATCGATCACAAGCAGTTGCGTGAGCGCGCGCTTGGCGAAATCGAGAAGGTTCAGTGGCTGCCGCGATGGTCGCGCGATCGAATCAAGAACATGGTCGAGACGCGGCCGGATTGGTGCCTGTCGCGCCAGCGCGTTTGGGGCGTGCCGATCCCCGCGCTCAGATGCGCCGGATGCGGCGACGTGCGCCTGGAAATCGCGGTGCTGAAGCGCGCAGAGGAGATCTTCGCGCGCGAGGGTTCGGACGCCTGGTACGTGCGCCCGGTGGCAGACTTCGCTGCAAGCGATCTTCGATGCGGCAAATGCGGCGGCCAGAGATTTGAGAAGACCGAAGACATCCTCGACGTGTGGTTTGACTCCGGATGCTCGCACGCGGCGGTACTGGCGACGCGACCCGATTTGAGCTGGCCGTCGGATCTCTATATCGAAGGCGTCGATCAGCATCGCGGATGGTTCCAGGTATCGCTGATTACCGCCACTGCGACTCGCAACGCGGCGCCGTTTAGGACCGTTATCACCAACGGACTTGCGCTCGACGAACTCGGCCGCAAGATGTCGAAGTCGCTCGGCAACGTCGAGAACGCCGTGGACGTGGTCAAGCGAATCGGCGCGGACGTGATGAGGTTGGTGTTTGCGTCGGTGGATTATTCGGCCGACATGAATATCGGCGAGACCGTGTTCGCCACGGTGGTCGAGTCGTATCGCAAGCTGCGCAACACCTGCCGCTATTTTCTCGGCAACCTGTTCGATTTCGATCCGTCGCGCGCGGTGCCTTATGCGGAGATGCTCGAGTTCGATCGATACGTGCTGGCGCGTACCGAACGGCTCAAGCACGATCTGCGCCGCGCATACGAGGAATACGATTTTCAGGCGGCCTACAACCTGCTGCTGAATTTCGCGGTGATCGATCTGAGTTCGCTTTACGTCGACGTGGTGAGAGATCGGCTCTACTGCTCGGGCGCCGACTCCCGCGAGCGCCGATCCGCACAAACCGCGCTGTATGAGATCCTCAACGCGCTGGTGCGGATGTTGGCGCCGCTGATTCCCTACACCGCCGACGAAGTTTACTCGCACATGCCGGGCAAGCACGCTGCGAGCGTTCATCTCCTCGAGCTGGCGCCGGCGAATCCACAATGGGCGGATCAAGCACTGGAAGCGCGATGGGAACGCCTGCTCGAAGTTCGTTCAGAGGCGCTCAAATTGCTCGAAGCGATGCGCCAGGCGGGCACGATCGGCGCCCCGCTCGAGGCCAAGCTGATGCTGGGCGTGGCCGGTCCGGGTTCCGACGGCCTCGGTCAGGAATTGCGCGGTTATCGCGATCAGCTAAAGGAGCTGTTTATCGTTTCAGACCTGTCGATCCTGGATGATGCCGACGCGGCGAAGATGGCGCGCGAGGCGAACGGCCAGGAAACCTTTTCGGTCAACGGAGCGTATGGCCGGTTGACCGCGAAGCCACCTGTGCTGGTAATCGGGGAACGCGCGCGCGGCCGCAAGTGCCAGCGATGCTGGATGTACTTCGACGATGGTGCGGATTCCGATCTGGACCCGCGATGTCGCGCCGTGCTTCAGGCTGGGGCCGATGGACCAAGCTGAAGCGATGACGCTCGCGCCCGAACGCAAGCGCACCGGCTTGCGCCCGCTGTTAACCCTGGTGTGTCTGGTGACGTTGCCAGTGCTGGCGCTCGATCAGGCAAGCAAGCATCTGGTGGAAACGCGGCTCAAGCTCTACCAGAGCTTCAGCCTGATACCTCATTGGCTCGATCTCACCTATACGCGCAATCCGGGTGCCGCGTTCAGCCTGTTCGTGAATCTGCCGCTATGGCTGCGCGCTTCGTTTTTATTCTCGCTGTCGGCGCTTGCGATCGTGGCGCTGACGATCCTGCTCGCTTACAGCACCGAACTGAATACTACTTCGATTGCGCTGGCGCTAATCCTGGCGGGCGCCGCTGGTAACTTGATTGACCGCGCGACAGCGGGCGAAGTAATCGATTTCATCGACGTGCACTACTACGTACATCACTATCCGATTTTCAACGTCGCAGATTGCGCGATCACGATCGGAGTAGCTTTAATCTTGGGCGCTTCCCTTTTGACGCGCCATACCGACCGATAGGTCAGGATCGGCGGCTGAGCTCTCGCAGGGGATTTGAAAGCGCTCGCGCCAGGAAAGATCCGCGATTTCATTGATGATTTGGTGGAAAGTCGATGGCCGGTGGCGTCGGCTATTGGCATCGAAACAGGTCTTTGAAATTTCTTTCCACAAAAAAAACAGTCTAAAACCGCTAATTCCTGCTTACTGGAATCGGTCATCTGAATTATTAGCTAAGGACCTGCGTCTAAAAAAATATAATAGGAGCATGAGGAGTGCGCTTGACATTGCTTAAACTAGTGTACGATAGAGAGATAAAGGAAAGGGCTGCTTCTCTACTCCTAAACGTTATCCTTTCAGGGGGTCTGTTTCATGGCGAATGCGACTAAAGTTCTAACCGTGAAGGAGCTCTCGGATTATCTGAGGGTTCATCCTTCCACAATCTACCGGCTCTTGAAGAAGGGCCAGTTACCGGGTTTCAAGGTCGGGAGCGATTGGCGATTCAACATCGAAGCCATCGACCGATGGCGCTTGGGCCAGGGCTCGTCGTTCCTGTACGACGAAATGAAGCAAGCGCGCGGATAGTTTCGCGGCGGTCTGCGGTTTCTTAGTCCATCGTACCGTTGACTTGTATTGTGGTACTGCCGTTGCCGCCCGGAGTTGTGCTCGAAGGCGGCGACGTGACCGTGATCGTGAGCGTGATTGGAGTGGGATTCTCCGCCTGATTTGAATCCGTAACCGTGATCGGAAACTGATTTAGTCCCTGGATTAGCTGCCCGAAGCTTTGACCGTCCGGCACCGTTCCGGTAGCCCCGGCAACGGTGCCGCCCGGTGCCGACACCACCTCAAAGGTGCTGCCGGACACCAGCGGATTGCCGAAACCGTCGGCTAGCGTGAGCATAAACACCTGACTGTTCCCGAACGGAATGGTGAAGCCCGAGGGCGGCGATAGCGACGCCACGGTGGCGCCGGAAAACGTCACGCGCGTGCTGGTGAACACCACCACGTGCTGGCTGAATTGCCCGTTGCTCTGATCGAGACTGTACTGCCCGCTGCCGTTTAGATCGATAAAAGGCTCGTTGGACTCGCGGACGCCGTCGCCGTTGAGATCGAAGAATGGCTCGGGCACCGGGATTACCGGATCGCCCGGCTCATAGACGCCGGTGCCGTGAAGATCGATAAACGGCGTCTGTCCGAAAGTGTACGCCAGGATCGTAACGATGCCGTTTGTCGGCACCCCGTTAAGGTCGGTGGGATTAGTCGGCGCCTCGGCCAGCAGCATGCCGGTCGCGACGCCGTTATTGTCGCTGGTAGTGAGTACGCTGACCGCACCTCCTACCGACTGCAGGCTTACCGCAGTGCCAGGCGGCACCGGATTCGAGAACTGATCCGACATCAGGACCGTAATCGGATCCTGCAATCCCTGAGTTACGTTGCCGGCGACGTTAAGATACTGCACTCCTGCGCTGATCCGGCCCTGAACCGGCGGCCCTCCCACGATACTTACCGCGGTCGAGATAGCGATTGCCGACCCCGCTTCGGCGGTCACCTGCACCACGGTCGCGCGAGTTCCCGCCGTGAGTTCGGTTTGCACGGTGCCATCGTCAGCGGTCACGACCGCAGTCGGCGATACCGCCTCACCGCCGATCGACGTGATGAAAAAGTCAACCGTGGCGCCAACCACTGGATTGCCGTTAGGATCGGTCAGCTTGAAGATAATCGCGGATTGGGTCGGTTGGCCGGATTGCAGTACCCCGATTTGAGTGGGCGTAGCACTGACGAACTGCAGGACGTTCCCGCCAATAATGGGGGTGGGGGTTCCGCCTCCCTGGTTGAAGCAGCCGGTGATCGGCACCGTGATCGAAGCGCTCGCGCCCGCGGCTTGCGCGGTGAACATCGCCTGCCCGTCCGCCACACCCAGTGGCGTGGTCGCGGTGACCGTAGCTTGTCCGTTGACCGCGGTGACAGCGGTCGAGCTATTGAGCGTCGCCGCGCCGGACTCGCTGAAATCGATAGTAACGTTCTGCAGCGGATTGTTGGACGCGTCGAGCGCTGTTGCCTGGATCACGCTGAGTCCGGGGCTGCCGTTGGTGCATTGAAGAGAGCTCGGGAGCGCGGCAAGCTCGATTGACGCCAGGCTGACCACCGAAATCGTCAGGCTGCGGCTGGCGCCGTGCGCCTGCGCGGTCACCTGTATCGATGAACCGGTCGCCGCCGCGGGCACGAACAAGGTATTGTTTGCGGAGCCATTAACGTCCGAAGTAACCGTTGCGGCAGCCAGACTCCCGCCCGAGGCGCTGAACGAAACCGAGATTCCGCCGACCGGCAGACGGTCGCCCGGATTTAACAGCTCGGCATGCAGCACGGTCGAGCCCGGAGTGCTCGCGCTTATAACCACGCTGGTCGGGCTCGCGCTTAGCGCGAGTATCGGGGTCTCGTCAGGATTGGAAGGGGTGCTGGCCGAGGCGCTTCCCCCACCACCCCCGCCGCAACCGCTCAACGCGAGCAGGGCACCCAACGCAAGCCCGATCAGCACGCGCCACTTCAATCGCGATACGTGGCTCATAAGCGCCCCCCGACGTCATTCGGTGAAAGTAATCGTGTAGCTGACTGGATTGCTCACGAACATTTGCCCCGACGGACTTTCGCCGTCGACTGTGACCGTAACCGTCATGTCGAACGGCACCGGGGGGAGCGAGGTGCTGTTCTCGCGCAGAAAATTCATCCGCGCCGCGGACACCAGTTGCAATTGGATGTAGACGACGGTCGCGGTAGTGCCGCCCGAGGCCGGGAGGTTGGCGGAGAACGAGAAGACGTCGTCGGGTACCAGGAAAGTCGAACCCGGAATCGTGTACGAAAGGTTGGCGGCGGTAGTGATTATCGGCGTCAGGCCCTGCAGGTTCTCAAGGCCGACAAAACCCAGGTCGCTGCCGCTGCCGGGAATCGAGGTGGTCGCGGAAAGCGAGAACGTGTCGCCCGTGTCCGGCGCGTAAACCGGAGGCGTGCCCGATTGGCTGAAGAATCCGATCGCGCGCAAAATCTGGCCGGCGACCGGATCGCCGCTACTGCCGCATCCGAGAAAGAATAAAAAAACGGTGGAAGATAACGTCAGGAATGCGAGCCGGCGGCCAAAGAATAACGCGACGATTCTCGTCGGGCGAAGACACGCGCCCATAATCCCCCCTTTGCGAAGCGAGCGCTTCGCTCTATGCGAATCCGGCCATTATCTCCTCGAGTCCAAGCCGGCGAGTGAGCGCGTGACCCAAACGATCGAGCAGCACGAACTCGATCCCGCCGCCCGCGCGTTTTTTGTCGAGTTCGAGCGCCTGTACGAAGCTCTGGTTGCGCGCCCCTTGGGGCATCGCGGTCGGCAAATTCGCTGCCCTGAGCAGCGCCTCGATTCGTTCGGCGTCGGCGCGGGGAAGCCCCGCATGCAGGCTGGATAACCGCGCCGCGATCACCATCCCGATCGCGACCGCTTCGCCGTGCAAATATTCGCCGTAACCCGCGGACGCCTCCAGCGCGTGGCCGACGGTATGGCCGAAATTCAGGATCGCGCGGAGCCCGCTCTCGCGCTCGTCGCGCTCGACTACGGAAGCCTTATGGCGCAGCGAGCGAAGCACCATCTCGTCGAGGCAGGAATTGTCGCGCGCCAGGATTGCCCGCATGTCGCGCTCGAGTTCGGCGAACATCGGCGCGTCCATGATCGCGCCGTATTTAATAACTTCCGCCAGCCCCTCGCGGAATTCGCGTTCGGGCAACGAAGACAGCGTGGCGACGTCGGCGACGATCATGCGCGGCTGATAGAAGGCGCCGATCAGATTTTTGCCGGCGCGATGGTTGATCCCGGTCTTGCCGCCGAGCGCGGAGTCGACCTGCGCAACCACCGTGGTGGGAACCTGCACCAGCGGCAATCCGCGCAAAAACGTCGCAGCGGCAAATCCGGCGAGATCTCCGACAACGCCGCCGCCGAGCGCGAATACTACGCTCTTGCGATTCAATCGAGCCTCGACCATGCGGTCGTAGACTTGCTCCAAGGTCGCGGGCGATTTGCTGCTTTCGCCCGCGGGCAGCTCGATTTCGATCGGCGCGAAGCCCGCAGACTTGAGCGACGCGCGCGCACGATCGAGGTAAAGTTTGGCAACGTTGTGGTCGGTGACAACCGCCGAGCTTCCTCCGCTCAATCCGGCCGTAATCGCCAGCTCGCCGAGGCCGTCGAGCACGCCGGCACCGACGTGAACCGGATAGGCGCTTGGACCGAGCTCTACGCGGAAGCTCCGCATCGATTGCCTCCGTGCTGAGCGAACGCCGCCAGCACCTGCTCGGCGGCTTGATCGCGGGTCAGTTCCGAAGTGTCGATCGTCGCGGCTGCGCGGGCGTAAGCGGCACTGCGTGCGGCGAGCAATTCCGTGATTCGATCCTCGAGCGGCAAGTCGCCTTCGAGCAGCTTGGGACGCGTGCGACCTGAGCCAGCTACGCGCGCCGCGATCACTTCCGGATGCGCCGCCAGGCAGATTATCACTCCCGTTCGGGACAGCGCGGCGAAGTTGGTGTCGTCGATCAGCGCGCCGCCGCCGGTGGCGATCACGGCGGGCTCATGCCGCGCTGCGAGCTCGGCGATAATCTCGCGCTCGAGCGCGCGGAAGCGCGGCTCACCGTCTTCGGCAAAAATCGTGACAATAGACTTTCCGGCCCGACTTTCGATCTCGGCATCGCTATCGATCAGTGGCCAGTTCAGGCGCCGGGCGACGATCGCGCCGACCGCGCTCTTGCCCGTCGCCATGAATCCCGTCAGTACCAGCTTGCGTGCCATCGTCGGTTACGCTTCAGCTATTGCGCATCTGTTCCAGATAGCCTTCGTAGTTGCGGGCGATCTCGACCCGTGAATCGCCGCCGAATTTTTCCAGGAACGCGCGCGCCAGCTCGAACGCCACCACCGTCTCCGCGATCACCGCGGCGGCCGGAATCGCGCATACGTCGGAGCGCTCGATCGCGCCCAGTGCCTCGGCCTTGGTCTTGATATCGACTGAGCGCAGCGGACGCATCAGGGTGGAAATCGGCTTGAACGCGACGCGCACGCGGAGCGGCTCGCCGGTGCTCATGCCGCCTTCGGTGCCGCCCGAGTTGTTCGACGCGCGGGTGAAGCGGCGCTGGTTCTGATCGTATCCGATCTCGTCGTGGAGCGCCGAGCCGCGGAGCGCCGCCGCGCGGAATCCCATCCCCATCTCGACGCCCTTGGCCGCCTGCAGGCTCAGCAGCGCGCCGGCCAATCGGCCGTCGAGCTTGCGATCCCATTGCACGTAGCTGCCCAAACCGGTGGGAAGTCCGTACGCCACCACTTCGACCACGCCGCCCAAGGTATCGCCGGTTTTTTTGCAGGCGTCGATCTCGGCAATAATCGCGCGCTCAGCCTCCGGGTCGAGCACCCGCACCTGCGACTGTTCGCTGCGGCTTCGCAACTCGGCGATTCCGGCGTTCTCGACTGTCTTGCACTCGATCGATCCGATACTCACGACGTACCCCAACACGTCGATTCCAAACGGCGCCAGAATTTGTTTGGACAAAGCGCCGACCGCGACGCGCGCGGCGGTCTCGCGCGCCGAAGCACGTTCGAGCACGTCGCGGATATCCTCGAGATTGTACTTGAGCACCCCGGCGAGATCGGCGTGACCGGGGCGCGGCCGTGTAACCACCGTCGCCTCGCCGCGATCGTTGGGATCGATCGACATCCGCTTCTGCCAGGTCTTGAAATCCTTGTTCTCGACGATAAGCGTGATCGGGCTGCCCAAGGTTCGGCCGAAGCGCAGGCCCGAGACGAAGCGGGCCTCGTCGCGTTCGATCGCCATGCGACCGCCGCGGCCGTAGCCTTTTTGCCGCCGCGCCAGATCTTCGTTGATTCGTGCGGGGTCGATTTCGAAGCCGGCCGGCACGCCTTCCACGATTGCCACCAGTTCGGGACCATGAGATTCGCCTGCGGTAAGAAAACGCAACATTGAAATAGTTGTCCTGCTCCGGGATTCATCGTGTTAACCACCCGAAGAAGACCGATTCAACCAGAGTTGGCTGGCGCTGGGAAGCGTGGCGGCTTCGAGCGCCGGATCGACCGGGATCTTGTGCGGGGTGACGAAGATCACCAGATCGGTGCGCGTGGTATGCCGTTCCGACTCGCCAAACAGCCATCCCAGGCCCGGCAGCGACTCGAGATAAGGCACGCCCTGGTTTTCGATCGTATCCTGAAGCTGGTAGATGCCGCCAACCACCAGCGTCTGGCCGTCGCGCAGCAGCACATGGCTTTCGGTCGCTCGCTCGCTTTCAACCGGAATATTGTCGACTTCCTGGTTCGCCACGAGAGCACTCGAGACGGCCTGTAAATCGAGCAGGATGAAGCCGTCGCCCGAAACTTGCGGACGCACTCGCAGCAGTACGCCTACTTCAATTGGTTCGAACGCGAGCGCGGTACCGTAGCCGCCCAGGATCGTGCTGCCGGGCAAGCGGATGCGAATTATTTCGACGCTCTTGATCACCGCCGGTTGGTTGTTGCGGGTGACGATCCGCGGCCGTGAGATAATTTTGATCTTCTGCGCGTCTTCGAGCTGAGTCAGGCGCAGGTCGAGCGCCTGACTTCCGTCAAGCGAGCCGAGCGTCAAATCGAGCGCGCTTCCGTGCCCCGCGGTTAGCCCGCCACCGGCAGGAAAGTCCGCAACGAAGGGGATCAACACGCCGGTTACCGGATTTACGCCGTTATTGAGACCGCTGGTGGTGGAACCGCCGATCGTCACCGAGCCCGGAAAATTGACTCCGGTGGGGTTACCGGTGAGCGAGCTCGCCGTATAGCTGTAGCCCCATTGGATACCGAGTGCGCGATCGTATTGATCGGTGGTCTCGACGATCCTTGATTCGATCTCGACCTGAGGTGCCGGCCGATCGATCGCGCTTATCACCTGGCGCGCCGCGGCCAGCCCCCGGTCGACGTCGGTGACGATCAGCGTGTTGCTGGGCTCATCCGCGATAGCGCTGCCGCGCTGCGACAGCACGCTGATTCGAGTCCGCGCCGGCAAAGCCGCCGCCGCGATCGCGGTCCTGTGCG
>DATJOQ010000305.1:0-4369 GCA_035506935.1 Binataceae bacterium (SeqCode)
CTTCGGCGAATTCCACGTCGAGAAGGACGACTGGATAGTCAATAAAAATCGATTGAGTGCATTCTATAATACTAATTTGGAACTGATCCTGCGCGGGATGGGCTCCGAAACTATAATCTTTACCGGAGTTCTGACTAATCAGTGCGTAGCGGCCAGCTCCAAGGACGCGTCGTTCCGAGATTACAAAGCGATCGTGGTCGAGGACTGCACCGGAACAACGCTACCCGAGCTTCACGCGCCTACTATCCAGATGATCAAGGTGGGCTGGGGCGAGGTTAAGAGCCTGGATCAAATTTTAAAAGAGATCGAAAAACTGCCGGCAGGTTGGTGATAACGCGAAGAAGGACGAGCCATCATGCCTTCTAGTGAAAGCCTGAGGATCGGCGGCGATAGCGCGCGCAAGCGAATAAATTTTCTCTACAACGGCCGCAGCCTCAGCGCCTGCGAGGGCGAGACGATCGGCGCCGCGCTTCACGCCTCTGGCGTGAAGGTCCTGAGCCGCAGCGTGAAGTATCGCCGTCCGCGAGGGCTTTTCTGCATGGCGGGCAACTGTCCCAACTGCCTGATGCAGGTCGACGGGCGGCCCAACATCAGAGCTTGCGTCTATCCGGTGCGCGAAGGCGCGCAAGTATGCTCGCAGAGCGGATGGCCGTCGACGCGGTTCGATGCTTTCGCGTCAATCGACGCGCTCGGGTTCCTGTTTCCGATCGGTTTTCCCTATCGCTATTTCGTACACGGCGGATGGCTCTATCACAAATGGGAACGCCTGCTGCGCCATATGGCGGGGCACGGACTTCCGCGCAACGGCGCGTTGAACGGAGTCAGCGCTTCGCAAGTCAAAACTTCGGCCGAGTGCGAAATCGCGGTCGTCGGCGCTGGCCCCGCAGGATTGGCTGCCGCGCAGGCAGCGAGCTCCGCGGGATGCCAGGTAGCCTTGATCGACGAAGGCGCGCGGCCTGGTGGAAGTCTGCTGCTCGATAATACTGCGGGTTCACGATCGGAATCGCGAAACGGTCAAAGCGGCGGCGATTTACTGAAGCGACTCACAGCAGCGATTGAGGGTCAGCCTAACTTACGATCGTATCTGCGAGCCTGCGCCTTCGGCTATTACGACGATGGATTGCTCGGAGTCCTGCAAGAGAATCATTTGATCAAATTGCGCTCGAAGCGATTGATCGTCGCGACCGGCGCGTATGAAAATCCGACCTTGGCCGAAAACTGGGACCGTCCGGGCGTGATGCTCGGAACTGCGGTGCAGCGGCTGCTTGCGCTGGGTATCAAGCCGGGCCGCAAAGCAGTGGTGACGGCGGTCAACGATTTTGGGTTGGAGGTGGCGCGTCGATTGATCGATTCGGGAGTCGAAGTCATCGCAGTCGCAGACTGCCGCTCCGAATCTGAGCAATCGCGTCGGCTCGCGGAGCGCGGCGTCAAATTGCTGATGTCGCATGGGTTGAAAGCCGTGCGCGGTCGCGCCTCGGTCAAGGCCGCGTTGCTCGCCCCCTGCGATCAGGAAGGACGGATCGTGTCGAGCAACGGCACCAGCGTCGCTTGCGACCTCGCGGTCACAGCCGGCGCTTTGCAACCGGCCAACGAACTCCTGTTTCAAGCCACTTACAAAGGTTCGTACGTGTTGGAATCCGCTGGAACGCTCGCGCGCGTACCAATCACGGGGGATGACATGCGGGTCGATGAGAACCTGTACGCCGCGGGCAATGCCGGCTCGATCGGAGATTTGGAAAAATCACTTCTCGAGGGCGAGATTGCCGGACTTTCGGCTGCGCTCAGCCTGAAGGCCGGGAGTTCCGCGCTGAAAGAGCGTTGCGAGAGTGCGAAAGCCAGGCTCTCGGCCCGGAGGCAAAGCTGAAATGAAGCGGCGCATCCTGTGTCTCTGCATGGACGTGACCGATCACGATATCGAAACCGCGATCGCGGAAGGTTTCGATCAGACCGAAACGCTCAAGCGCTTCACCGCGGTGCTGATGGGACCGTGCGAGGGCAAGAGTTGCGCGCTGAACGTGCTGCGCGAGTTTGCGCGGCTGACCGGAAAGAATATCGCGGAGTTGAGAGTACCAACCTTGCGCCCACCGATCCGGCCCTTGCCGCTCGCAGTGATGGGAGCCGAGGAATCCTGATCCGATGAAGCGCCGGATTTTACCTCGCCTGGATAAGCAGCTTCGCCGCACGTACGAGACCGCGATAATCGGCGGCGGCGTGCATGGCCTGGGGCTGGCGTACAACCTCGCCAAGCGAGGGATGAAAAACGTCGCGGTATTCGAAAAGTCCTACCTGGGCAGCGGCGCCAGCGGACGCAACACCACCTTGATTCGTTCGGCGTTCTCGACCCCCGAATGGATCGATCTGATGCAGGCGAGCGTCGACGCGTGGCAGACCCTCTCGGATGAGATCGGTTTCAACGTGATGTTCACGCGGCGCGGATATCTGATCGTTGCGACCAGCGAGAAAAACGCCGAGTTGTGCAGGCGCGCGGTACCGCTGCAAAACTCGCGCGGCGTGGCCTCGCGCTTGGTGGACGTCAAGGAGATCAAAGCGATCGCGCCGTGCCTCGACACCAGCCGGATACATGCGGGCGTTTTTCAGTCCAATGGCGGAATCGCGCGGCACGACGCTGTGGTCTGGGGATATGCAGCCGCGGCGGACCGGCTCGGCGTCGATATTTTTCCCAACACCGAAGTGACCGCGATCGATGTCGAAGGCGGGCAGGTCAGGGGCGTGCGGACCACGCGCGGATCGATAAGCACTCCGCGAGTGGTTAACGCCGCGGGTGGCCATTCGCCCGACGTTGCGCGGCTGGCGGGCGTCGAGCTGCCGGCGAAAACTTATCCGCTGGAAGCGTTCGTCACCGAGCCGATCAAGCCGATGCTCGATCCGGCGATGATCTGCCTCGAAACTTTGACCTACCTGAACCAGACCGCGCGCGGCGAGTTCGTCGCGGGCTCGGAGCCGGAACAGATCCCTCCCTCGCGTTCGATAAGATCGACTTTCGATTTTCTCGAGTTGACCGCGCGCCACATGGTGCAATTGATACCGGCTTTGGCGGGCGCGTCGATTTTGCGGCAATGGGCCGGGCTGATCGATATGACTCTCGATTTGGGCCCGCTGCTGGGAGAGACCGACGAGGTCAAAGGATTCTGTCTCGACTGCGGATGGGGTGGCTACGGTTTCATGGCCTCGCCCGGAGCGGGTCGCCTGATGGCGGATTACATCGTGAGCGGAGGCGCGCCGGCGCAGATCAAGCCATTCGCGCCGAATCGCTTCGCGCTGAACAAGCAAATCCATGAACCGTCGCTGGTGGTGCTGCTCCCCGAGGAAAAGAGCGCGCCAGCCGCCGAGAAACGATCGGCTTGATTCGAGGCGATCGCTCCCCGAAAATCCACTGTTCCCGCGAGCGCCTGAGAATTCCATTATGCAATGGAATTCCAACAAGCTAGTGCATTGAGACCGGCAAACGACCAATTGCTAATAAGCAATCTCTGAATGACGCTTTGCGCGATGGGCAAAACGGCGCGCTGCGGTTACTATACTTGCTCGTTTCACCTGGTATTCAGTCACAAGTGCATTGGGAGCATCCGATGCTCGAGGAAAAAATCCCCGAAGGCGGTGCGGCGTAAAAATTAGCGGCTCCGGCGTTCTCGAGTGCCGCCGGCGGCGGTGCGTAGTTGTTCGCCGCTCCAGCTCCCTCCTGCGCTCCCGGCAATCCCGCATAGTTATTGGCCGCGCCAACACCGCCGGCCACGCCGATACGCTGACTCTTGGGCAGGTTATAGGACGTACAGGCGCCGCCGGCGCTCTGGCGCGCGGCGAAATAACTTGAAGCCGTCACCTGGCCCATCCAACTCGTACCCACGCCGGGACCAAAACAACTGCAATTGAACTGTCGCGAACCCGGCGGCGTATAAGGTGCCGGAGCGGTTGAGATGGCGACCGGCTGCGGCGCGACCGCGGTGGTTACTGGCGCCGGGAGTTGTGCTGGAGGACTGGGCGGCGGCGCCGGTACTACCAAGGGATTGGGCTGCGGCAACTGCGCCCATGCATTGCACGCAATTTCGATCGCCAGCACGCCCGGCACCATTAACAATGCGGCGAACCGCAAGAGCCGCGACGCCGCGGTTAAGCGGCCGCGCGGCGATTTTGATCGCGCGTAGATGGATGACGACATGATCATTTCACTATACTTCGTCAGCGTGTGCACAATCGGACTGGGCGTCTCGCTTATCAACTTCATTATATAGTTCCATAGACGAACTTAGTACATACTCTAGAACTGACCGTACCATGGCGTCTGAGCCTGAGGCTGTATACTAAAGTTGATATTGAATACTCCAAGCAGTGTTCCTTCAGCGTGCCACAA
>DATJOQ010000306.1:0-9159 GCA_035506935.1 Binataceae bacterium (SeqCode)
ATCAAATCAGTCCGTTTGCGAAGCTCAGCCTGATTTCCGGCGCGACCTACATCGATAGTCAGTTCCCCAACGCCGCTGGCCTGCGTGCCGCATGGCAGCTCGACGATATCAATCCAGCAACCTATCCCTCGACGATGATCAACTCGCGCTTGGATCAACAGGATTATTTTGGCGTGCTCGCGCTCGACGGAGTATTGGGCGAGAACGCCGATTACCAACTCGCGTATTCGGCTCATTACAACAGCCAGAATTTCCATCCCGATCCGATCGGCGATCTGCTCTACGAGGGAGTCGCATCGCACGTTTTCAACAGCGATTTGTCCAACACGCTGCAGGGTGACGTCTCCTACCACCTCGGCGGCGGACACACCCTCGGCGCGGGTTTCTATTTCGGCGAATACGGAGTCGAGATCGACGACCATTCACTGGTGTTTCCGGTCAAGGACGGCATGCAGACCCAGAATACGCCGATCTCGGTCGGCTCGAATTTGAACAAGATCAACTTGGTATATGGAGTGTATATTCAGGACACGTGGAAAATTACCGAGAAGCTGAGCGTGAACTACGGCTCGCGATGGGATCGCCTGCAGGGATTTTCCGTCGATAGCCAGTTCAGTCCGACGATCAATTTCGTTTACAAGCTCCGCCCGGATACCACGCTGCACGCCGGCTTCGCCCGCTACTTCCAGATTCCCAACTTCCAGGGCATCTCGCCGAACATCAACAACATATTTGCCAACACCAGCGGATCGCTCGGCGTCGCCAGCGGCGGCAATCTCGCGCCCGAGCCCGAGACCGATTACTACTGGGACGGCGGCTTTACCCACGCCTTCATGCCCAATCTGAATTGGGAAGAGGACAATTATTTCCGCCTCGATCGTCATTACCTCGACGAGGGCCAATTCGGTGCAGTGCCGATCGACGCGCCCTTGAATTACAAACGCGGCTACGGCGGCGGGGTTGAGAACACGCTTACCTACAGTCTGCCGGATCTTTCGCTGCGGTTCAGCGTGTTCGTCGCCCGCGAGGAGGATATCGGCGTCGCCACCGGCCAGTACAATTTCTCTCCGGACGAACTCGCGTACATAAACCGTCATTACTTCGTGCTCGATCACACGCCGCTGGTCGGCGGCTCGGGCGGCGCGGCCTATCGATGGGGCAAATATCTGTTTAGCTTCGACGGACTTTTCAGCAGCGGCTTGCGGGGCGGATTCGCCAACCAGCAACAGCTTCCCAAGGTTTGGCAATTCAACTTGGGCGGTGCGCGCGAATTCGATATCGCGGGGCTCGGTAAAGTCGAGAATCGTATCGTGCTGCTGAATATTTTCGACCGCACCAACCTGATCCGCCCATCCACTGGAATCGGCGTCTTCCAGGCGGCTTACGGCCCACGGATAACCGTCTACGACGGCCTGACCGTGCCGATTCCGTTTCTATGAAAAAATCAGGTGGCAGCGGGTTCGCTGAGCGATTGCGCGTGGCCTCGCGACTCCACGCGTACGCTCGGCGCGGGATTCCAGTAGGCGTACAGAATCGCAACGAAGAGCGCGGTATCGCGCACGAAATCCATCCACATCCGCGCGCGAGTCGGTGTGCCCGAGCCAAAGCATCCGCAGTCGATAGTGAGACCGCGCGCTAGCGCGCTCACGATCGCGATCAGAAAAATCCCGCTCACGATTACAATTCCGAGCGCCGCCGGGCGCCGAAACCATCCGGCGATCAGCAGCAATCCGGTCAGCATCTCGAATATCGGCAGACCCATCGCCAGGTAGTTCACCAGCGCATTCGGCAGTATCTCAAACGACGCGATCTTATCTCCGAACTGCAGCGTATCGCCGGCCTTGAGCGCGCCCGCCGTGACAAACACCGCTCCGACCACCAGCCGAATCACGATATCGAGCCAATAGTAAGTTCTCGCGCTGAGTTTCATAAATTACTGGTTCGCTGCCTTCGTCGCGCTCTCGGTCGGCAGTCCCGCCGCCGTCCACGCGTCCCATCCGCCGGTGAACACTCGAACCTGGCTGAAACCAAGGCTGGTCAACGCCTGGGCCACCATCTTGCTGTCGTGGCAATCTCCGCCCGAGCAATACACCACGATCGGAGAGTCCTTTGATTTATCCAGCGACGGGCGCAACCGGATGTAGTCGCGCGCGAAATTGTCGCGCGCAAGGTTAATCGCGCCCGGCACATGCCCGAGCTGATAGTAGTGTGACGATCGCGCGTCGATTATCAGGTCGTCCTTCTGCTCGACCACCGGCCGAAACTCATCCAGGCCGATGGTCTCGACCGGGAATGACTCGAACGGCGGCGCTGCAACCAAACGCGTGAGTTCGCCTTGCAGCCGCTCCGAGGGCGACTGATGAACCAGCGGAAGCGGATGGGCGCTGAAACGGTTGACCGCCACGCCGATAATCAGCGAAAGAATCGCCAATCCCACCACGCCAGCGAAGTCCTTGCCAATGTCGCCGAGCTTCATCCGCGAAAACTCATCGCTCCCAATCCTGCTAGTTTAACCGCGCGGCAGATTTTGTGCGAGACGGCCCCGGCGTTATCTGATCGTTCGCCCGGCCAACTGCCATCTGCACGGAAGCTTGTTTCGTGTCCATGAATCGCGTCAATGAGCCGGAGGGGTATTAGCGAGCAGTGCCGCGATTCCCAGCACCAGGATCAACAGCATGGATTCGTAACCGACGTTTAGCAGCATAGCGGTCTCCGAAGTGGACTCGTCGATCGACGGCATCAGCAGATAGCGGTTGTAGGCGCCGATCATGCTACCGCCGCAGTCAGCGCGATAGCGCGGATAGATTTCACAACCAGCCGCCTATGCCGGCTCGCGCGCGCGCCGCGATGCACAAGGCAGCCCATTGCGAGGCCTTCAATAAGCCCTGGAAAGTTCGTGTTCGAATTATCGGATCAGGCGAGGGGCTTGGGCGGCCGCGGATCGATATCGGCAACGAATTCAGTAAGTGGGAAAGAAAGGACTTCATGAGCACGTTCGAAAACAATCGGAGCCTAGTCCGGACTGATCTCGATGTGTAACTGAACGATTCTTGCGCGGCGAGCAATCGCGCCGCGAACGAAACCGCGGCCAGATCTCTCTCGTTGCACTCGGCAGATCGCTAGGACACGCCGCCCAGCACCAAAACCGCTCCCAGCGCGATACTATAGACGCCGGTCACCAGCATGATCGAGGCGTGAATCCATCGCCGCGCGGTGCTGAGGCTCAGAAGACCGGCGGAAAACGCGGTCATCAATCCGGTGATCGCCACCAGGCCCGCGATAAACAGACCGACGCACAAAAGACCGCCGCTCCATCCTCCTACCCCGGCCGCCAGTATGAACATGGTCAACTGTGTCGGGGTTTCGATTCCAACCCCGTGCACCAGTCCGAGCGCGAACGCGGGACGATTCGCCGACGCGTCATCCGAATGATGCGAATCCAGCACCGAATGCGCGTGCTCGGCTCGGCGAATCCACGAAATCATCCATCCGAACGCGGCTACGATCAGAGTGATCCGGCTGAAGCGGGAGAGACTTCCCGGTTTCGCGAACAGCAGGTACAAAAGGTAGCCGCCGAACGCGATCAGCGTCAGGCCGACGACTCGCTCGAGCCACGCGTCAGCGCTCTTCGGCAGAGCCAGGCCGAGACCGACCACCGCCGCACCGACCGCGGCGATCGCTAATACATGTCCAAGCGTATAGCGCGCGACCAGCCCGATCGTTTCGCGCGGCGAGCGCGAGATGCTGGCGAAATCACCGATCGCGGCGATATTGTGCGACTCCATCCCGTGCCGCATGCCCAGCGCGGCCGCGGCATATAATGCCGCCGACAATCCATTCGACAAAGTGAAAGCCATGACTTCTGCAATCTCTGGTGTAGCATACGTGAGAGCTCGTGCGCGCCGCTATTGCACCGAGATCGGGATGCGCACGTTAAATTCGGAATCGATCGCGACCCCGTTCTTCATCGCCGGAAAGAAACGCCACTGCTTCAGTGTTTCAAGCAGGATCTGATTCAGCCGCGGATTCGACGTGGGAGTCGCCAGCGACACGGTGACGTTGCCCTCGTACGAGATCTTGAAGTGCGCGACCGCCACTGCCTCGAACACGTCCTCGCGCAAATCGTCGGGAATTTTCGGCACCGGCGCGTATAGCGCGCGCGCGCCCGCGCTGTCGCTTCCGATTCCCCTGCCCGAGCCCTCGCCGGTGCCTCCCGCTATTCCCGCGCCGCCACCACCGCTTTCGCCGGTCGCGCCTTTCGACACCGAGGCGCTGGTCGCCGGCGGTGCCTCTTCGGCCGGGCCTTTCTTGATGCCGAGCGGGGAGGGCGGCGCCACCGGAATCACATACGGTTTCGGACGATGATGAATCACCGGCGCTTCATGATGCTTCACCTCGACCTGTGGCTTCGGTTTCGCGGGCGCCGGCGCCGCCGGATGGGCCGCGGGCGCGGCAGCAGCGCCGCCTTGCAATCCGCCAACCGGGGGCAGTTCGATTATATGCGCTTCGATCGGTTTCAGTTCAGGCGCCGGCGGTGCGGTCTGTTCGAGCAGCAGGGAAAAGCACACCAATACCGCGGCCCAGACCAACACCGATAGCGGTGCGACCCACGCTATCCGGCGCCAGGGCTGATCGAAGTAGGGCGAAGCGATTCGTGCGCTCGCGCTCATTCGCGCTTGACCGCGATCAGAAAACGCTCGATCCCGGCACGACGCGCCTGCAGCATCGCCTGCACCACGGTGCCCTCCGGCGCCGCGTTGTCCGCATTGACCACCACGCCTGCCTCGCGTCCCTGCACCATCGCCTTCAGCGCGAATGCCATCGTCGCCAGCGTGGTCGGCGTCTTGTCGAGGAAGATTTGACTGTCCTTGGTGATGGTCAGGGTAACCGGCTCCTGATTCTTCAGGGCAGGCGCGTCTCCCTCTGGAAGATTCACCGTGAGCGAGTTGAGACTTTGCATCGAGAGCGACGCCAGCATGAACGTCACTAGCAGGAAGAACATCACGTCGATCATCGGGATGATCTCGATTCGTCCGCGCCGATAGCCACGTCCCCTGCGCAGCCTCATCGCTTTGCCCGTCCCTCTACCGACGCCAGCGGCGTGACCGAAGCGACCGCCGCCTCACCGCTTTCCTGGTCGAGCCGGATGTGGTCGATCAGGCGCGAGCCGAAGCGCTCCATCATATCGAGTGCGTGCGATTGAGTGCGCGCAAAAAAGTTGAAGCCGAACAGCGCGAACAATGCGATCAACAGACCCAATGCAGTTGCGATCAGCGCCTGCGCCACGCCCGACGTCACCTGCGTCGGCGCCACCAGTCCTGAGCCGCCAATCAGCTTGAACGCCTGCATCATGCCCGTGATGGTCCCGAGCAGACCCATCAGCGGCGCTGCCGTCACCACGGTTTCGAGCACCCACAATCCGCGGTTCATGGTCTTTTCGATCGCGCCTGCTTCATCACCCGCGCGCGATTCGACCCACCAGGCCGGCTTGTTTCGATTTTCCGCGATCACGCGAAAGAACCGGCCGTAAGCGTTGTATGAACCCAGCGATTCGAGTTGGCGGTCGAGATCGGCCCACGAAAACTCCCAGGTCTCGATCAAGTCTGACAGCGCCGACGGCATCCGCAGGCATCGTATGTACATCACCGCGCGATCAAGGATGATCAATATTGCCAGCACGCCCAGCGCAAGCAGCGGATAAACCATCGCGCCGCCATAACCCAGCGCCTCCCACGCGGTCCTAAGCTCTGCCATTTAGAAACCTCTTCAATCTCGCGTTCTCCCCCCTCGATTTTTACAGCAAGCGCCTGATAATGGCGGCTTCCATTATTAAAACACATATCGGCTGCCGGTTCTCCCGACCCGATAATCGCTGCTATGGCTTCCAACCGCCGCTGAAAGCCAGGCCCTCGGGCGTATTTATCGTGGTATTCGCTCCTGCGACGAAAATCTCTGGCGAGGGACTGCCGCTGTTTGCCAACTGATCGGCTGCGAAATACGAAACACTGTTGTTTACGTTCGCCACTGCCAGGTCATTATGCGAGTCGATAGCAAGCCCGGTCGGCGCGTCGATGCTCATCGAGTCACCGGTGCCTTCTGAGCTGATCGTGACAGCGGGCGTCGGCGCGCTTGGTTCGGGCGTAAGCGCCGCTAGCTGCGTCTTCGAAAATTGAACCACGGTATTGATGGTACTGTCCTGGTTGCTCACCCATAGATTGCCATTGCTGTCGAACACCAGCGCCCACGGCAAGCTTATCGAAGCGCCATTTGATTGCAGGATCGCTTTTGGCACCAAAGTTTGCGTTCCGCTCAAGCCGGAAAGTTGTGCGGCGCTGAACTCGAAGATAGTTGCGCTCGCGCCACTCAGGTTATTGTTGGCCATCCACAAATCTCCCGACGCATCGAAAGCGATACCGAGCGGACCGTCGAATGGCGGGTTTGAAGTCAGGATCAAAGCCGGCGTGACGTCGCTACCTCCGCTGAGTTGGCCAACCGTGAACTCGAATACCTCGTTGTTTGCCGCATCGCTCACCCAAAGATCGCCGGCGCTGTCGAAAACGAGCTGCTGCGGAAATCCGAACGAGCTCGAGCCGATTACCGCATTCGGTGTGACGCCGCTATTCGTAAGCATGGGAAGTTGCGCCGTGGTGAACTCATCGACCGTAGGCGGTATTGTTCCGCCGGTCGCAACCGTGCCGCCGTCGAGCACCCACATGTTGCCGTTGGGATCGAACGTGATTCCCTGAGGCGCGCCAAATCCGGGTGCCGGCAAATTACCGGTAAGCTCGGGCGCGGAATTGCCGTTCCCCGCTATACTCGTGCTGAGAAACTCGAGCACGTTGGCGAGATTCGCTACCCAAAGTCCGAGCACTGGTTGCGTTGGCGATCCGTGAGAGCCGCTGCCGCATCCTCCAGACGCCGTTGCAAGAGCCAGCGTCAGTGTGAGAACCACGAAAAGGTTTTTTGAAGTAGGCATCTGGTTAATCATTCGAGTCTCCGCTCTATCTATTCAGACCGGTCACCCGGTACTGCCCTGGTTTACGGATTCCCCTTCGATCGGCCGATCGCGGGAAGTGGCACTGTGATGCCGGCGTAGACGGTTCGGCGCGGCCCGTAACCGGGTTCGAATATCCCGATTCCCGAGCCATCGCGCAGCTCGTTGATATTATCGGTGGCATTGATTAGCACGACGCGAGTCCTGACTGGACCAATTCCGTCCACCTGCCAGTTTTTTTCCAACGACAGATTAATCTGGAAGTTCTCCCCCAGTTCGTCCGTATTGGCGAAGCCGGAGCGCAGGCCGCTTCCGTAGGTACCATCCACACTGAAAAGGTAGCTCTTCCAACGGTAGGTTATTCCGCCAGAGGCGGTGTATTGCTGCGTATGATCGAGGAAAATGTAGTGGTTCTGGATGTAAGCAATTTCCTCGGGTGAGAAGTTGAATTGACCGCTGGCAACCTCATTCCCCTGCGCCACCGAGTAGGTGAAGTTGGCGCGCGCGCTGAGATTTTCCCACTGGTAAACAGCGCTGCTTTCTGAGCCCCAAATACGTCCGTTCGTATAATTGAAGGGCTGAAAAATCGGCACGAAGCCAAATTGCCCGAGATCGATCAGGTCGTGTGACAGACGAAAGTAGGCGTTCTCCTCGAAGGTCAAATGAGCCCCGAAATGGTGCAGCACGCCCGCGCTCCAGTAGGAATCCCGCTCGGGAAACAATGCCAATCCGCCCTGCGAAACAGGGGCAGTGGTGTATTGAAAATCCGCGAAGCTGCGTGACGATATCGTTTGGAAATCAGGAGTCTGAAAATAGCGGGCAAATCCCGCGTGAAAAGCCGTATCATTGTCGGGCTGGTAGAGCAGGTTTATGCGCGGGCTTGGCATATTGGTATTGATGATCCCGCTTACCCCGTCATAACGGACGCCCGCGGTCAGCGTCAGTTGTTCATTAATTTTCCAAATGTCCTGCAGGTAGACGCCGTAGAGCATGTTGATTTCGTTGGCGTTCTCGACGATTTTGAATGGAATATTGCCGACCTGCACTCCCATCCCGTTGCCGGGAAAAGTCAGCGATGTATCGTCCAGTTCAACTTCGTACTCGCCAAGATAGAAACCCGCGCCCAGGTTGTGGGAGCCAAGGCCAGAGTCACTCAAGTCGAAAACCCGGGACACGTCGGTCTGCAGAGAATTGTCGAACTCGCTATGGAAGGAAGTCGAGGCGACGCCTTGATAGATCAAGTCGCCAATCGGATCCGCATTGAACTCAATGGTACTGTAGGCGCCCGTATAAGCTATTTGATAGTTGATCGAGGGGCCGATTACGCCGCTGAGTGCGAGGATTCCAAAATAGTAGTCCTGGTTCAGAGTCTCGTTGATATCGGTTGACGGGTATCTGGACGGATTCACCCCAGCTAGACCAAACAGCGGCGTAAGCCCGGGCTCGGTCGGGTACTGGCTGTCGTTGACCGAGACTCCCCAGATCAGGCTCAGCTTGTTGAGCGGATTGATCTGATAGTTAACCGTGCCGAAGCCCTGACCCTGGTTCGTGATGTTGTGATACGGGGTCGGGCCAGGCGTGGCCGAACTGAAAGCCAGATTGCTGTGAAGATAGGTCCCGGTGAGGTAGTAATTCAGCGCTCCCTCGCATCCGCCATATTCGAAGCTCGGCTGATACGTTTCCCGCTGTCCACCGTAGAATCCGACGTTCCCACCGGGATTGGAACAGCCGTCCTTGGTAACCAGGTCGAGCACGCCCGCATCCCGAAAGCCATAGGTGACCGGCAGAACTCCATCAATCAGGCTTACGCTTTTGATGAAGAAGCTATTGAATATCTGGCCGAATCCACTGAAGCTGTCCATCGGCATCATGACGCCGTTGACACGCCACTGAAGGTCCTCGTGTTCGCCCCCGACGTGAATCTGTGCTTCATCGTCCTGGACCACTCCAGGCATCTGCAGCAGCACCTCGTTGATCGGTGTATTTTCCCCTTGCGGAAGCTCAGTGATGTCTTTTTGCGTCAGCGTATATTGACTGTTGCCAGTTTCTGAAACTCCGTTGGGTTGAGGATTGAGGCGAGTAGTCACGATTTCGAGGCTGAGCTCGTGCCCTGCCGCAAGCGCGATCGAAACCGCTTCCGGCGCCTTTGTGGCCGAGACCGAAAC
>DATJOQ010000307.1:0-17003 GCA_035506935.1 Binataceae bacterium (SeqCode)
AACGCGTTGAGTAAGGCGACGTTGGTTCCGGGCGTGAGCTGCAGGAAGTAATCCGCTTCGACATGCGGCATCCGCACCAGTTCGATTTGCCGCGGGTCCGCAACGATCAACCGGGCGCCCTCGCGCAGACGGCGTTTCATGATCGACGAGAACACCGGATGGCCCTCGGTCGGATTCGCGCCGATCACCATGACCACGTCACTTTCGTTGATCGAGTCGAAGTCCTGCGTCCCAGCCGGCGTTCCGAAAGCGGTCTTGAGGCCATAGCCGGTCGGCGAATGGCAAACGCGCGCGCAGGTATCGACGTTGTTGTTGCCGAAGGCGGCGCGCACCAGTTTCTGCACCACGTACGCCTCTTCGTTGGTGCATCGCGACGACGTGATTCCACCGACCGCACCGCGGCCGTATTTTTTCTGCACCCGCTTGAATTCCGCGGCCGCGTAGTTGAGCGCTTCGTCCCAGGAAACTTCCTGCCACGGATCGCTGATCCGCTTGCGAATCATCGGCTTGGACACGCGGTCCGGATGCACCGCGTAGCCCCAGGCGAAGCGTCCTTTCACGCAGGAGTGCCCGTGATTCGGCATCCCGTTCTTGTTCGGCACCATGCGCACGATCTCGTCGCCGCGGAGCTCGGCCTTGAACGAGCATCCCACGCCGCAGTAGGCGCACGTCGTTATCACCGCGCGCTCGCCCTGGCCTCTCTCCAGCACTGATTTTTCCATCAGCGCGTCGGTGGGACAGGCCTGCACGCAGGCGCCGCACGACACACATTCGGAATCGATATAGTGCTCGTGCTGCCCGGGCGACATCAGCGAATTGAAGCCGCGCCCCTCGATCGTCAGCGCGAAGGTGCCTTGAACCTCATCGCAGGCGCGCACGCATCGCGAGCACAGGATGCATCGCGTGGGATCGAAGCTGAAATAAGGATTCGAATCGTCGACGCTGAGCGCCAGATGATTGCGTCCATGATGGTCGTAGCGGACCTGCTCGAGACCGACCACGCGCGCCATCTCGTGCAGCTCGCATTTGCCGCCGGCCTTGCATTCGAACGGGTCGAGCGGATGGTCCGACATGTAGAGTTCCATCACGCCGCGGCGAAGACGGGTCAGTTTATCGCTCTGCGTATGAACCTTCATGCCGGCGTCGACCGGCGTGGTGCAGGAGGCGGGAAAACCGTTGCGCCCCTCGATTTGCACGAGACATAGCCGGCACGAGCCGAAGGCTTCGAGCGAATCGCTCGCACATAGCTTCGGTACCATCACGTCGGCCAGCGCCGCCGCGCGCATTATCGAGGTGCCCGCGGGGACTGTCACCTCGCGGCCGTCGACTTCGAGCGTGATCTGCTTTTCGGAAGAACGCGCGGGCGTTCCAAAATCCTTGTCATCGATCGCTTGCACGGTTGACTCCGTTTAGCGCGGCGCTCATGGTCGTGGCGCCGTCGGCAAACCAAAATCCTCGGGAAAATCGCGGAGCGCGCTGATTACCGGCATCGGCGTCAGTCCGCCCAATGCGCACAGCGAGCCCGCAGTCATCGTATCGCACAATTCGCGCAGCAACTCGGCGTTGGCGGTCTTCTCATGATCACGGGTGGTTAGTATTCGATCCACCACCTCCATCCCGCGAGTCGAACCGATTCGGCAAGGAGTGCACTTGCCGCAGGATTCGAGCGCGCAGAATTCCATCGCCCAACGCGCTTGCTTGGCCAAATCAACCGTGTCGTCGAAGACCACGATTCCCCCGTGTCCGAGCAACCCTCCTTTTGCCGCGATCGCTTCGTAATCGACCGGCAGATCGAGCGCCGATTCCGGCAGATAGGCGCCGAGCGGGCCGCCCACCTGCACCGCACGAACCGGACGTCCGCTGGCGGTGCCGCCGCCATATTCGTAAATGATTTCGCGCAGCGTTACGCCAAAGGCTTTTTCGATCAGACCCGGACGTTTCACGTTGCCCGCAAGTTGAATCGGCAGCGTACCCAATGAGCGTCCCATTCCATAATTCTTGTAGAAGGCTCCGCCCTTTTCGAGAATCACCGGGACCGACGCCAGCGTGATGACATTGTTAACCACGGTCGGCTTGCCGAACAGTCCCGCGATAGCAGGTAGCGGCGGCTTGAAACGCACCATGCCGCGTTTGCCCTCAAGGCTTTCGAGCATCGCGGTTTCTTCGCCGCAGATATAAGCGCCTGCTCCCACGCGCACCACGAGCTTGAACGCTTTGCCGCTGCCGCACACATTGTCGCCGAGATAATTCCTCCGCTCAGCGGCGGTGATCGCCTCGCGCAGGGTGATCAGCGCGTGAGGGTACTCCGAGCGCAGATAGATATAACCCTCGGTCGCGCCCACCGCGATTCCCGCGATGGTCATTCCTTCGATCAGAACGAAAGGGTCGCCCTCCATGATCATGCGATCGGAAAAAGTGCCCGAATCCCCTTCGTCGGCGTTACACACGACGTATTTCTGATCGCCCGCGGCCTGCAGCGTGGTGCGCCACTTGATCCCCGCCGGGAATGCGGCGCCGCCGCGCCCGCGGAGTCCCGAGAGCGTGACCTCCTCAACAATCTGCGCGCCGTCCATGTCGAGCGCACGAGCAAGTGCGCGATATCCGCCGTGATCGATATAGTCTTCGATCGAAACCGGCTCAGTTATGCCGACACGGGCGAAGGTGAGACGTTCCTGCTGCTTGAGATAGGGGATCTCTTCGGTGATCCCGAGCCCGAGCCGATGCTCCCCGCCGTCAAGAAAATTCGCATCGAACAGCGAAGCGACGTCAGCCGCGGTAACCGGCCCGTAGGCGACTCGGCCACGCGCGGTTTCGACTTCAATCATCGGTTCGAGCCAATACAATCCGCGCGAGCCGTTGCGCTTTATCGTCACTGCGAGTCCACGCCGCCTGGCTTCTGCGGAGAGCGCGGCAGCGACGGCTTCGGCGCCCATCGATAGCGCGCCCGAATCGCGCGGAACGTAGATGGTTCGCTCGCCCGTCATCCCTCTTTACCCAGATGTGCGATCGCATCGTCGAAACGCGCCGGCGACAACCGGCCAAACAATTCCCCGTCGATCATTGCGGCCGGCGAGCAGGCGCAATTGCCCAGGCAATAGACCGCTTCGAGCGTGAACGAGCGGTCGAGCGTGGTCTCACCGAAATCGATCCCCAGGCGTCGTTTGATATGCCCTTCGAGCGCCACGCCCCCCATCGCCTGGCACGATTCGGCACGGCAAACCTTTATAACGTTGCGCCCGGGAGGCTCGTGTCTGAAATCATGGTAAAAGCTGACCACGCCGTGAACTTCGGCGCGTGACAGGTTGAGGATTGCGGCGAGCAGGGGAACGCAATCCGGTGGCACCCATCCGAGTTGGTCTTGAATCCGCCGCAAAATCACCGTTAGTGCCCCCGGTTCGTGTCTGAGGCCATGGGCAATCGACTCAACTGCCGCCCGATCCCAGTGCGTTTCGCGGTTCAATTCCGACGCCCTCCGACCACGGCTAACACCGCGAAATATCTTACTAAATCCGCGAACATCCAATTCCTTTCTTCGGCTACAGCACCGGCCACGGCTCAGTCATTAGTGAAAGGTCGCCATTTTTAATCCTAGACCAGAGTCGCGCTTACACCAAGTGGTCCGCAAATAGCGCTCAAACCGGCGCACGGAGCTGCGCGCCCGGTTCGCGAAGCTCACTTGGAGTGCAGTCGTGGGAACGACGCGCCGGGAGCCGCGTTTATGCCCGCGGGCGCGCCCTCGGGTGAGAACGAAAGGTCGTTCCACGATCGCTCGGTAGTGACGAATGCCTCGGGCGAGACGCTAACCCGGCCGCGAAACGGCCAATCCAGCGCAATGATCAGCACAACCACGAGCGCCATCGAGGTCGAAACCGCGGCGGTGGTGATCACGTGCAAGCGAATATCGTGAAATCCGAAGATATAAGTGTAGCCAGTGGTGAGCGCGCCGCCGAAGAAAATGATCCACCAGATCACTTCCGGGATATGTCCCTGCACGGCTGTTAGGCGGCTGCCCCGGGCACTGTACAGAGCGTTCAGAGTCCTGAGCAGTTCGGCCTGGATCACGGCCTCGCCGGCGCTGGCCGGATGTATCGTGACGATCGCGTTATGAATCTTGCGCAACGGTTCCCACCCCTGAGTCGGGACCTTGCCCTCCTGCTGTAACGGCCACTCCTGGTTGATCACGGTGTCGGTGTACTGCCGGATATCGGAACGAATTTCCTGGCCAATCTCCGGCGAAAGCCCGAGCGTGTCGCGGTAGATGCTGCCGATGGAATCGGCCTCGCGGTCAACAATATCTTCGGACTGTGTATATGATTCCCACGTGGCGATAGCGATGAAGGCGAGCAGCACCGCGTAAGTCACGCTGATCACCGCGACAGTGAAGCCGGTCAGTTCATTGTGGGCACGCCGGACTTCAACGTGTAGAAAGCGGTGGCATATCAGAAGTCCGCCGCACGCGATCGCGTCCAACGCGAGCACGAAGACGATTCCCCAAAGCCATGTGGGGGTGCTGTAGATCCAGTCGAGAATCATGGCTGCTCCATCGCAATCGCGTGTACTTCAACAGCGTACCCTGGTGCAATGGGGTGTCGAGGGCGCGAAGGCGTGAGATGGGGGCTTCGGCGGCAAAGCTTAATTGAGCAGTGGAGGTTGGATCCCGAACAAAAGATCGATCGAATGCGCCGGAAACCTATCTCGGTGTGGGTCTCTAACTTGTGTACTGATTCATTTCGAGAAAGCACGATGTGGAAAAGCGCGGAGGGCTCAACGTCTGCGGACGACGAGCCCTCTACGAAACGCGGATTAGAATTTTGCGTGCCGCTTACTGATTCTCGTCGTTTGCGCGATTCGCGACCGCTTTCGACCATCGCGAGCCGTTGACTGGAACCACGAAGTTGCCCGGATCGGCTAGAAAATGTTCCCTGGCGTTCGGATACTGCACGAGGAACTGCTGAAGCTGCGGATGTCTGCCGACGAAGTTCTCGTTCTCAATCAGGGACGGATTCCTCGCCAGCGACCTCGCCATCGCGGGATCGTTGTCGGCGAGTTGGCCGAACGCCTGGAGCTCGGCCATGTTGAGATCCTGTCCGTTGGCAGGCTCGAACAGGATGGTAGTGTTGCCGTTCTGCACCTGCCACGTTCTCTGCGTGGTCGTTGTGGTCGTAGTGGTGACCTGCGCCGCTGCAGCGGATAGCCACACGCCCGCGCACACAATCACGGCGGCGACCACAAATGACAATTGCCTCATGGCGATTACCTCCTGATTGGGGAATACGCGCCAATCTAAAGTTTACACCGATCGGTGGATGGCAGGCGTCGAATTATTTTTTATGCGCAAGCGCGAGGCTTTACGACAGCTTGCAAAAGCACGCTTAAGAGTGCATGCGTGCACTATGTGCACGTATTCGATATGCGTTCGGAATTCCGAAGAAGGCGAATCGGCGCGAACTTATGCTCGAACCGGACGACTGCCCGCGTCTTTGCCGTTCGATGCGAGCAGTCGTCTCACTTAAATCATTCGGATGGGAGTTCCGCTCAGAACGGGATTCGTCCCGATACCACTACAGCGTGGTTGTATGCGGGTACATGCGTTACGGCGACCTGGAAACCCGCGCCGAAAGTAGCTCCGACGCGATCGTGGATCGGGAAACGCCCAAATATGATGCCGGGCAACAGATATAGCTGGCTCTCGCCGACGCGTTCGCCTTTGGCGAACCAGGTGTAGTTGGTTTCAAATTCGGGCCACGCGTATCTCCAGATGTGATATTGGAAAGCGGTATTCCACGCCAGCGGCCATCCTAGCCTCTCAGTCCCGCCGTTCGGAAAGGCGATTCCGACGGTCGACTGAACGTCGAAGGGGCCGAAGCCTTTTCCCCCCGCGATAGTCGGCGTGAAAATCGCGTGACCGTTGCTGTTGCCGTCGTCGCCGGTCGGTGCGCTGAAACCCATGAATGCGGTCAATATATAATTGCCCGAATCTTCGTTGGCCGACAGGATCCTATATTTGATCAGGAATGTTTCGTCGGCCCATCCGTCGGTGTCGTGGCCCTTCTTGTGCGAGATGTGACCGTTATGCGCGACCCATGCCGGCACGCCAAGTATCACTTCGATATTCTGGTACGGGATAAGCTCCAATCCCTTACCGCCGCCGAAATTATCGTTCGTGGTGCCGTGCGCCTTCGATTGCCATAACTGGTCATACCGAAATTCTTGTTCCAGTCGAGGCGTCACGGTCACCAGCGGAGTCACCCAATGCGGCTGCTCACTTTGGATCTGGGTGACCATCGCAAACCATTGCGTAAAGAAATTTTGTACTGGCGAGAAAGCGGATTGCGGCAAAACTGAGTACGAGTACTGAGGCAATACCGTGGGCGCTACCTGTGCGCGACTACACGTGGGAATTATTAGTAGAGCGACGACTGCTATCGCAAAAGCTCCGCGAACCGAAGCTCTGTTGGCTGCAGGTTTTTTCATGGTACCGCCTTATGAAGATTTAGTTATGTTTTCTGCCATCGTACAAGACAATTGTCAATCATGATGGCGCAGCCGTATCCGGTGAGGGAATCAAAATCCAAAAGTCGAGAACTCGGTGTGAGATGTACGAATTATGGAGTGAACTAATTTAGTGACGTCCTCGACGATTACTCCGTCTAAGAAATCCGCAGCGTAAAGCGCAATCGGGTGTCGCTATTGCGATCTCGATTTCAGGTTTTCGCGAACAGCCAAACTGTAATTTCAGTCTTTCTGCGCGAATGCGTGAGCCGCGGTGTCGTGCGATCGGAAGCTTTGCGAAAAACCCGATGTGCTATCTTTGTGGATTGGAATGGACCATTTGAATCGTGATTCGTCGATGCTCTAACAACTATGAGTCCTGGGCGGTGATTGTCCGATCGGAATGGAATGTCTCTTATAGATAAAATTATAGGCCGCCCGCTTGCTTCGCACGAGGCGTCAGAGCATCGCCTCAGCACGGCATCGGGCATTCCGACCTTCGGACTTGACGCGCTGAGCTCGGCTGCCTACGGACCCGAGGCGGCTTTGACGGTGTTGATGCCCTTCGGCCTCGCGGGCCCGGCTTTTATCCTGCCGATCACCCTTGCGATCGTGACTCTGCTCGGCATCGTGTATCTCAGCTACCGGCAGACGATCGCGGCCTATCCGAACGGAGGAGGTTCATTCACGGTTGCGCGCGCGAACCTGGGACCGCGGGCCGGTCTGCTGGCGGGCGCGGCGTTGATGACCGATTACGTGTTGAACGTCGCGGTGGGAATTTCGGCGGGTGTCGGCGCAGTTATCTCGGCGGTCCCCGAGCTCCAACCGTACACGCTCCCGATCTGCCTTGTAATTCTGGCTGTGCTCACGGTGGTGAATCTGCGCGGTATCAGCGAAGCCGGTGCGCTCTTCATGTTGCCGACCTGCGTTTTCGTGCTCAGTTTGCTGGCGCTGATCGTGTGGGGCACCTATGCCGCAATCAGCTCCGGCGGACATCCGCATCCTGTCATAGCACCGCCACACCCTCCGGTCGTCGCAGCTGCGGCAGGATGGTGGATCCTGCTGCGCGCGTTCGCAAGCGGATGTACCGCGATGACCGGCGTCGAAGCCGTCAGCAACGGCGTTCAGGCATTTCAGGAGCCGCGCGTCCCGGCGGCGCGCCGCACCCTCGCCGCGATTATCGGCATCCTCATGGTGTTGCTGATCGGAATCGCTTACCTGTCGCACCTTTACGGCGTCGGAGCGACCACCCCTGGCACCGCGCAGTATCAAAGCGTGCTCTCCCAGTTGACCTGCGCGATCGCCGGCCGCGGAATCTTCTATTGGATCAGCATGATCTCAATCGTGCTCGTCCTTTGCCTGTCGGCGAATACTTCGTTCGCCGATTTTCCGCGCCTATGCCGCGCGATCGCGGAAACCGAATATCTGCCACGCTCATTGGCCAACACCAGCCGCAGGCTGGTGTACGCAGAAGGAATCTGGTTGCTCGCGACGCTCGCGGCGATTTTGTTGGTCGCGTTCGACGGAGTGACCGATCGGTTGATCCCGTTGTTCGCGGTCGGTGCGTTCCTCGCCTTCACGCTATCGCAAGCGGGAATGGTCGCGCATTGGTGGAAGAGCAAGGAGCCCGGGGCGCTCGGCGCCGCGGCCATCAATGGACTCGGCGCCAGCGCAACCGCCGCGACGGTCGTGGTCGTGGCGATGGTCAAGTTTGTCGCCGGCGCGTGGATCGTGATCCTGCTGGTGCCGTCATTGATCGTGCTGATGCTGGCAGTTAAGCGTCACTACCGAAAGATCCAACGTCAACTTTCCAATGTCGGCGCGTTCAATCCTAACGGTCTCAAGGAGCCGATCGTAGTCGTGCCGATCGCTGAATGGAGTTCGCTGGCCCAGCGCGCGCTGCGATTGGCGCTCACGATGTCGCGCGAGATCGAGGTGGTGCATGTTGAAGGCGAGGACAGCGACGGCTCGCTCGAGCGGCAATGGCCGGAGCTCGTCGAGCAGCCGGCGCGTGACGCCAATCAGCCGGTTCCTCGCCTGACAGTGCTTAGATCACCATACCGCTTCGTGGTGCAGCCGATCGTCGATCACGTGCGGGAAATCGAACGGCAGAACGCGGGCCGAATCGTCGCCGTGCTGGTCCCGGAGCTGGTCGAGAGTCATTGGTACAATTACTTCCTGCACAATCAGCGAGGCACCGTGCTTTCCGCGCGCCTCGTGCAGGACGATCATCGGGTTGTGATCGTTACGGTGCCCTGGTGTGTTCACGACGAAGGACACTAACACCGTTGAGTTGTCGCGAGCTTTCGGGTGGTAAGTTTTCCGCGAACGGTGTACTTATCAATCGGCACAACTACTCACGATTGTAGTATCGCTAGCGATTCCCCTGTCAGGCGCCGAGGAGGATTGTCATGTCAGCAGCGAGTGCGATTTCGATTCATCCGTCAGTTGATAACGGGATCAAACCCGCGGCGAAGGATTTCGGCGGAGGAACGCTGGTCTGCCGATGCAAGCAGGATCCGGTCAAGCTCGCGGTCAAGGCGCAGACTGCCTACAATCACGCTTGCGGATGCACCAAATGTTGGAAGCCCGCTGGCGCGTTGTTCGCGGTGGTCGCGGTGGTGCCGCGCGACAAACTGTCAGTAGTTGAAAACGCGGACAAGCTGGCGGTGGTCGATTCTAACGCCGCGATTCAAAGGTTCGCATGCAAAAACTGCGGCGTTCACATGTACGGCCGCATCGAAAACACCAAGCATCCGTTTTACGGCTTCGACTTCATTCACACCGAACTGTCTCCGGAATCGGGATGGTCGCCGCCGGAGTTCGCAGCTTTTGTTTCCTCGATAATCGAATCCGGCGCGGATCCCGCGAATATGAGTGCGGTGCGCGCGCGGCTGAAAGGTTTCGGGCTCGAACCGTACGACTGCCTGTCGCCGCCGCTGATGGACGCGATCGCGACTCATATCCGCAAGATGTCGCTCGCTCAGAAGAACTGAGCGCGAACGCTAACCGCGACGCTGCCCCCATTTGTTCCACCAGGTCAGTTCTCGCGCGGGAACGCGCGGCGCGGTTTGGAAGTCCTCTCCGGCGTAATAGGCGACCGGCAGCAGCGCGGCCTGCATAACGGTATCGGGCAGGCCAAGCGCTTGCGCCGCCTTGTCAGCGTCCAGCAGATGGACGGTGGTCCAGCAGCAGCCCAGGCCGCGTGCCCGCGCCGCGAGCATGAACGACCACGCCGCCGGCATAATCGTCCCGAACACATTGGATAGATCAAACAGCGAGCTTCGGTCGGGGTGACCCTCGACGCAGAACAGCACGTGGACCGGCACGTCCTTGAGATGGTCCACTAAATATTGCGCCGAATCGATCATGCGCTTGGTCTGAGCCGCGCTTGGCCCCGTGCCGTAGTCGGCTGCTTTCCCGCTTGCCCAGTATTGGCGGAAAGCGTCTCCGTAAATCTGCGCAAGCCTGGCGCGTTGATTGGCGTCCGTGATCACCACGAAGCGCCATCGTTGCGAATAAGTGGCGGTCGGCGCCTGGACCGCAATTTCCAGACATTCTTCGATCAGCTCGGCCGGAACAGGCCGACTGAGATCGAGGCGCTTGCGCACCGAGCGAGTGGTGGTGAGCAGCCTGTCCGCGAACTCGGCGTCGACCAGCGCATTGCGATCTTTCTTGCTCGGCATATATCGGTATCCTTTCTCTACGTTTTGTAAGGCAAAAGATCTCTGGCACAAGTGTACGAATCCGACTGAAGGATACCCTCACGCTCGCAGGGTTGCCATTGCTGGAAGCCATTAGAAGCAGGAAAAGCCACAGATCACGGTTCAAACCGGGCACACCAATGATGTAGTTTAATGCGGCCGCAGCGCCGCAACGGAAGGATCAGGTCAAATGGCACACACAGCAACGAATGATCGTCGATCTTACCTCTTTCACAACGCGAAGCTGTTCGATCCGCGCCGCGACGAGTTGGTCGACGGCGTCGAACTGTTGGTGGAAGAGGATCGCATCAAGGCGGTGTCGCGGCCCGACGGTGATATCCGCGATCGGCTCCGCGCTGACAGCGCGGTTAAGATCGACCTCCGCGGAAAAACGCTGATGCCCGGCCTGATCGACGCGCACGTCCATATCTTCATTACCAACCTTCCACTGCAGGCGCTCGAGAGCATGCCGCTCACGTTGGTGGCGATCAGCGCGGCGGCTCTCATGCGCAGGATGCTGATGCGAGGATTTACCTCGGTGCGCGACACTGCCGGAGGCGATTTTGGAATGAAGGCGGCGTGCGACGCCGGCTTGATCGAAGCTCCGCGACTTTTCATCGCCGGAATGGCGATGAGCCAGACCGGCGGTCACGGAGATTTCCGCCGCCGCACACAGGGTATCGTCGACTGCCCCTGTCGCGCAGGTCTCCACTCCCTGGCCCGCGTGGTTGACGGCGTGCCCGAAATGGTCAAAGCGGTGCGCGACGAGCTGCGCAAGGGCGCCGACCATATAAAGCTCATGGTATCGGGCGGCGTCGCTTCACCGCACGATCCGCTGGAGAGCCTCCAGTTCCGGGTCGACGAGATTGAAGCCGCATGCCAGGAAGCTACCAACTGGGGAAAGTACGTGTGCGCTCACGCCTACAGCGCCGAAGCGGTCACTCGCGCCGTACGCGCCGGCGTCCGCAGTATCGAGCATGGGAACATGATCGATGAGTCTACAGCGCAAGTGATGGCGGAGCACCAGGCGTTCCTGGTGCCCACGCTTGTCACTTACGACACCATCAATCGCCACGCCGCCAAAATAGGCCTTCCTCCAAAAAGCCGCGAAGCCAACGATGTCGTGCGCAAGGCCGGGTTGCGTTCTTTGGAGATTGCCAGGCGCGCAGGAGTCGAAATTGGATTAGGTACCGATCTGCTCGGCGAATTGCACGAGGAGCAGAGCCGCGAGTTCTTGATTCGCCAGGAGGTAGAGCGGCCCGTCGAGATCCTGCGTTCGGCAACCCTGATTAACGCTCGAATCTTGCGGCGAGAGCGCGAACTCGGCGAATTGGTTCCCGGCGCGCTGGCGGATCTCCTGGTTGTAGACGGCGATCCGCTTCGCGATCTTGCCTTGCTCCAGGATCAGGGCAAGCACATGCCTGTCATTATGAAGGGGGGCAAATTATTCAAGAACCTTCCTCTTGAATGACTCCGGCGGAGCGTTGAGCGCGGTACGATGCGTGTCGCGCTCATATCGCTATTAGCCGCGCTTCATAATTTTATCCGCTCGAACGGCAGCTTCGTACTGGTGATGACGACTCGAAACCGGTTGTGTTAAGAAGGAGCGTCAATGCGGAACCGAATCCAAGGAGCTCCTTATGACGAACTCGTGGATGGGTAAGGCGGTACGGGTTGTGGCATCAGCGATATTGATGTTGACGCTGGCAGCGTGCACCCCCAATCCGCTGCTCGGCAAGTGGTCGATAAAAAGCCGAGACAAGGAAACTGACGCATCGTATATCGACGAACTGACTTCGAACGTACGGACGTCCACTGGTGCCAAGACAATCGAGTTTCGCAAAGACTCGATCGTGGTCAGCGGCGGTCCTCAGGAACACACTGAAACGGGCATCAAATACATTATCAACGAGCTGGAAGGCGGCGCGACCGACGTACAGATCGTGCAGGCGCGCAAGGGCGACCCTGACAATAATGACGTTGACGTATGTCATATCGATTCCACGGGCAATTCTGCGCAGCTCGAATCGCGCAACGAATTGGTAGATCTTACTCGAATCGGTCAGTAGCTATTGCCGTCGCTAGTCAATTGTATTTCGATGTCGAGTGGCTGTATGGCAGCAGCACTCAATTTCTATATCCAACGCGCACGTAAGACCCTCGATTTCGCGTTGAATACACGCTGCCGCAACAGAAGATCACGGAGCACGATCAAACCGATGGCGTACCTGGCCGTCGCATTCGTGACATGTTTGGTCGGTATATCAACTAATTGTGATTGCGCGTTTGCTGCAAGTCCAAGCGCTTCACAGTCTCCGGTCGCGATGCTCAAGGACAATCCGCTGTTGACTCCACCCATCCACGACGGCGAGAAAGTCCCGGTACAAATCGCGTTGCGGGTTGTCAATCTGTCGGACATCGATGAGGTCGCCCAGCGTTTCAGGGTTGTGGCGTATCTGCTCGCGAGCTGGAAGGATCCCCGGCTGGCGTTCACGCCGACAGCGGCGTGGGATAAATTTCGCGTCTATCGACCATATTATGAGGTATGGACGCCGGACTTTGATTTCGCTAACGGCGTTGTTCCGCACGCCGCGTTTGATGTAGCGCTGCGCGCTTTTCCCGACGGCACCGTGAGGTATTACGAGCGCTCCAGCGCGGAACTCTCTAATACTTTTCATCTCCACGCCTTTCCCTTCGATCGGGAGAGCCTGAAGATATTTATTCATCCGCCGGTCAGCGAAACGATGCTGGTCTCCTTCTTGCCCGCTACTGAGCCACCGGCCCTTAGCATCGAGAAACGAGTGTACTCGTCGCTCACGCAGTGGGAAATCGTGGATTTGCGAACCAACGCGCAACAAATCCCATCCATTGGAACCGAGACCACTAGCGAGATACAGTTCAACATCTACGTTCAACGAAGGTCGAATTTCTATATATGGAAAGTATTCCTCCCGCTGCTACTGATGGTAGTGCTGTCGTGGACAGTTTTCTGGATCGACAACTCGGAATTGAACAGTCAAGTGACTATTTCAGTTACGACTATACTTACGGTGATAGCGTTTGCATTTGCGATTTCAACCAACCTTCCCAAAGTCCCATACCTGACTTTTATCGATGTGTTCTTTCTCACTTGTTACGTATTCGTATTCGTGACGGCGGTAGAACTTACGTTTGTGCATCTGGCAGGCCGCAGCAACCGCAATATGCTGGGAAAAACAATTCGACGCTACAGTAGAATTGCACTGCCTGTGTTGTTCGTTTTAACCAATTTGGTAATGATCGCGGTCTATTTCGGTTAGCTGGGAAAAAATCCGTTAGGAGTGCGGCGAGACCGCTCGCGAGATGAATCTTATTTTACCTACGGGTTCGCAAAGCGAGGCGCGCGCTACGCGCGAGAGGTCTTCTTCCGTCTGCGGCGAAGCTCCAATGAGTAGTGAATCATCGAGCGAGAGTATTCAGGCGCCGGCTCCAAGATCGCGGCTGGTTTCGATCGACGTGGTGCGCGGCATCGATATGTTTTGGATCATCGGTGCCCAAAGCCTGGTCGAGGGATTGAGGAGCATCAGCCACAACGGAGCGATTCGATTTGTCGCCGATCAATTCGAGCACAAACCGTGGGAAGGGTTTCATCTGGAAGATCTCGGCCTTCCGATGTTCATCTTTATCGTCGGCGTTGCGATCGTATTTTCGGTGAATAGGAGCGTCGAGCGAACGGGTCGCGGTGCAACCACGAAGAGAATATTCCGCCGTTCAATTCTCTTATACTTGCTGGGGGTCCTTTATTACGGAGGGTTTTCCACACCGTTTCGCAATATCAGGCTGCTCGGTGTGTTGCAGCGCATCGCAATCTGCTATCTGGCAGCGGCGCTTTTGTTCTGTTGGGCGAGTCGGCGACTGTTGGTCGCGATCTGTGTGATGTTGCTGGTTGGCTATTGGGCGCTGATGACGTTTGTTCCCGTGCCGGGAGTTGGTCGCGCAAATTTCGCTGAAGGAAAGAACCTCGCGAACTATATCGACAAGCAATATCTTCCGCTTCGACAAGAGTACGGCGATCACGATCCCGAAGGGCTGCTCAGCACATTGCCGGCCGTCGCGACTTGCCTAATCGGAGTATTCGCAGGCCTGTTGCTCAGCGACGACTCGGTTAATGATCAAACGAAAGTATTCTACCTGGTCAGCACTGGCATAGTAGGAATCGCGCTCGGCTGGCTCTGGGGATTGCAGTTTCCCGTCATCAAAAAGATCTGGACATCTTCATTTGTTCTGGTTGCCGGGGGGTATAGCGCGCTACTTATGGGAATAGCCTATCAAGTGCTGGATATTTGGCAGTACCAACGATGGGCGCAGCCGTTTATATGGATCGGAGTGAATCCGATTACGATATATCTGGCGGTGAACCTTATCGACTTCAGCTCGATCGCGCAGCTATTCGTGGGCGGCGACGTCAACCATTTTTTTGGAGCTTACGGACAACTTGTTCTGGTTGCCACTACGCTGGCGATCGAACTGTTGCTACTCTATTTTCTGTACCGGCGGAAAATCTTCCTAAGTGTATAGCTTGCAGTTTGATGCGTATTGCCAATGCCAATGACTATTTGCAAACAGCGTTCAGGCTACTTGGCATGTGAGAAGTATCCACCACGTAACCAATATCGACGTGGCGAGCTAGAGCGATTCGGCTCAAAAACGTTCCTCCGTCGCTCGGCGTGACCCCCGGATCGATGTCGTATACAGGATCCTTCGATGCATAATCGAGTGAAATAAACGCAACTCCCTTGTGACGTAAATCCCGAAGAAGTGAATCCAAAATCGCCGCAGTGAACATGCTGTCATGTAACAGCAGAATCTGCGCAATATCTCTATTGAACAGTTGTCGCGCTGCGCGCTTTGAGTTGCGCAATTGATTTTCCGCGGTGATAATCACTTCCCGCTTGAGCCATGTGATTGATTTATCATCGTGGCGCCGCGCGCATCGCGTGTAGGCATCGTTCCACGCCCAATCATCCCAATCGACGGTGACTTCTGCGATTCTATAGCGATTGTCAAATAGAAACTTGCGCACGGTATGTCGCTGCTCGAGAGTCGCTCCCTCGTGCAGGTAAGGATAGCGAAAGAAGGTAAAGTCACTGCGGTTCGGCGGCTCCGGCGCAAGCTCGCTCAACAAGTGCTGCATCCGCTGGATGTCGGATAAATATTTGATGGTGCCTGTCTGATCCAGATCGCTGTGGCTAAAAGTGTGATTACCCAGAGGGTACTTCGCCAGCAGCCATGCGTTCAGCGACTGCATCGCGTCAGCACTTACAACGGCGTCCTTCCCATTAGCGAATCCATATACCTTCGTGAGACCGTTCGCTTTCAACGTGTTCAGTATACTTTTGTTCGTTTGGAGGCGCGTGGTCCCTGGAAGCAAATCCCCGTGAGCCGGAACGTCGTCGACCGTAACGGCGACCTTCATGCCGCGCAACTGCATATCAGCCGATGCGGCTGTCGTTATAAAACAAAAGAGTCCGCAAAGAAAAAGTATACTGGCGCAGAGCTTAACTGAATCAGAACACAACATATACTCTGGTTTGCTCCGTACGATGCCTGGGATTCTATTGGCAAACTTTGTTGAGCTCGCCAACGAAAGAATCGCCGAAATCGATGTCAAGCTTACGCGACGCGGCAACCTGCGCTAGAAAGTTCAGTCCGTCGTCAAAAGCATATTTGGGATCGATTTTGTACACTGGGTCGTTGAGAGCTTCGTCAAGGCTAATCAGTCTCACGCCCTGTCGCCGATAGTCTGTGAGAACGGCGCCCAGCGTAATGGAATCAAAGACAGTATCATGCACCAATAGTATTTGGGCGATATCGCGGCCGAACAGTAGTTTAGCGGCTCGGCGCGATGATAGCGCCGCAAGTCGGGCGTGCTCCACAACTTGCGTTTTCAATCTGTTTAGTGATTTATCGTCGCGCCGCTTCAGGCATCTGAGATATGCGTTGTTCCAGGCCCAATCATAATAATCGATAGTCACTTCGGCGATTCGATAGCCGGTCGCAGATAGATAATGGCGAATTGCATTACGCTTTGCGAGCGTAGAGCCTTCGGCAAGATACGGATACCGGAAGAATCGGATGGTTTCGAATTGCGATGGCGCTGGTGTGAGTGAGGCGAGCAGAGTTTGCATCCTGCCGATATCCGTAATGTAGTCGCGCGCGCTGGCGTCATCGAGGTTCATATGACTGAAGGTATGATTTCCGAGTGGATAACCTTGCGCGAGCCACATTTTTAAGACGGCGATGAGCGCTTGATCGCTGGCTATTTCCGAGCCGGTGGCGAACCCGCATGCGTGGGCAACATCGTTGTCTTTAAGCGCCTCGAGAACCGCTCGTGTAATTTCCATTGCCGCCATTCCAGGAGGCAACGATCTGGCTCCCGGAAGATCATCGACGGTTATGGCCACTCTCATCGAAGCGATCGTTTCCTGGCCATTCGAATTCGACGGGAATGAAGGAACGACAATTGCGACGGCGAGGCAGAATGCGACGCAAAATGGCTGATGCGCTCGAAATGCGAACTTAAAGCGGCTCACCGAACGCGAGGTGTCGTGGGCAATGAACAACTCAGGCGCGATACGCCGCGAGCGAGGGGCGCGACGAAATCGCGCGGCGGCCTCCCCTGTACGCAGATCGCAGCGCGAGGCCGCAGAGAGCGTCTTCCCATGCCGATTGTACGCGGACGAACGCCGCCATCGCCCAGAAAACCGCGGCAAGATTCAGGCATTGAAATGCTATGAAGGCATAGTCGCCGTGCACGAACTTCAAAAT
>DATJOQ010000308.1:0-4574 GCA_035506935.1 Binataceae bacterium (SeqCode)
ACGAACTGCTGCGGCTCGGCGCCATCTTCGAGAAGAGGGCGAACTGGCAGCCTTTTTCTGTCACTGACGGACGTCTCATTACAGGCCAGAATCCCGCGTCGTCAACTTCCGCAGCTCAGGCGCTTCTGAAACTCATGGCGGTATCGGAATCGGACTCGTCAATACAAGGCGTGGAAATTGGACAGAAGAGCTATGAGATGCCGCCGCGGGACGGAATCAGCGTCGCACAGTTTCTCACCGTCGCCGACGTCGATCGATCGGCTAACTTCTATGCGAAGGTATTCGATGGTCGCATTCTGAGCCAAGGCGACAGCGACGGCGCGCCTGCCTACATTCAGATCGCGAATACATGGCTCCTTGTAAACCCCGGGGGCGGGCCGACTCCCGACAAGCCGACGGTAACGCTCAGCATCCCCGACCCGAATCACATCAACAGCTTTATGAATATCCGTGTTGCAGATATTCACGCTTGCTACAAGTTGTGGAAAAGTCGAGGAGCCGAGTTCATCACGGAGCCGATACCCAAGTACGGCGAGATTCGCTGCTACATCCGCGATCCTGACGGTTACATTATCGAAGTCGGACAGAGCACCGCGCTCAAGTACGGTTAAACGCTCGGCCATACGCGCTCAAGGAGACCACGCACATGACTGCCCCTATCGTGCCGAACGCGCTCGGCGTCAACGTCTTTACCGCGCCCGGAAAGGCGATGGTAGGCGAGCGGCCAAAACCCCTCGGCGAAGCCCTTGCATTCGACCCGATGACGTCGACTTTAATCTTCGGCGAACATGACGCGGTGCTGGTAGACGCCATGACGACCGTGGCTGAGGCCGAGGCTCTCGCGGATTGGGTTGCGCTGCACAACCGCAACCTGGAGACTATCTATATAACGCACGCGCATTTCGACCATTTCTACGGTCTGAGCGTTCTGCTCGACCGTTTCCCGGGTGCTCGGGCGATAGCAACGCCCAAGACGCTGAACGCCATGCAGGCGTCTTTCACTCCCCCGGTGGAGCGATTAGCCCGCCGGTTGTTTCCGGGGCAAGTAGCGACAAAGTTGGTCGCGCCTGAGCCGTACGAGCAAGCCACGTTCACTCTCGAGGGGCACGAATTGCGAATCATCGAGCAGGGCCGCACTGATTGTCCCGATTCGACGTCTCTATATGTTCCATCGATCGGCCTGATTGTCGCCGGCGACGTGGTGTACAACGAATGCCACATGTATGTCGGCGACACCACTCCCGAGAGCCGGGAGAATTGGATTGCGGCGCTCGACCGATTGGCGGCGCTGAACCCGACGATGGTTGTCGCCGGTCACAAGAAGCCCGGCGCGCCCGACTCCCCGTCGGCGATCCAAGACACGAAGCGTTACTTGCAGGATTTCGGCCGGCTGCAGAAAACGGCGACGTCCGACCGCGAGCTGTTCGATCAGATGACAGAGCTTTACCCGCATTGGGTAGCCAACCAGTCGTGGTTGATGTTCGGATTCCCGAGCGGCTGACGTGAGCGCCCGGTCGCGCATGAACAATGGAAGTCGTCAATGAACGCCGTACGAATCGGACAGAAGAGCTATGAGATGCCGCCGCGGGACGGGCTCGCAGAGCAAGCCGGACTTCGCGTACGGTTAACGCTCGTCCCTGGTACCAGCGCAATGCCGATGAGACTTTGACGATACACTGGACTGGAAATTGGCACGAATCCGGGTCCGGATGGGCGAGCGTAAAACCGTGCACGGCTCATTAGCCGCGCCTTTGCTGTTAGGCGCGTGCTTGCTGTTCAGGAGCGCGGGCGCAGATCCTCCGCGGCCGCATTTCACGGATACCGCCGCCAAGTCGAAATTCAGTTACCGCAGCAACAATAACTACACCGGCCGAAAATACTTCCCCCAGCCAATTTGCGGCGGCGTCGGAATCCTGGATTACGACCAGGACGGCAAGATGGACATTTTCTTCACAAACGGCGCGAAGTTCCCCGAACTGAAGAAAGTTGATTCGTCTTATTACAACTGCCTGCTACACAATCGCGGTGACGGAACCTTCGAGGACGTTACGCGGCGGGCAGGCTTAGCCGGCGAAGATCTCGGATTCAGCTTTGGCGTCGCAGTGGGCGACTACGACAACGACGGTTATCCGGATCTGTTCATTTGTAACGCGGGCCGCAACGCACTCTATCGCAATAATCGCGACGGCACGTTTACCGATGTGACTCAGGCCTCCGGCATCGGCGGCAAGCCGGCGAACACGCTTAGCATGGGCGCCGCTTGGTTCGACTACGATAACGATGGCCTGCTCGATCTGATCGTCTCCAATTACACCGTATGGACGCCGGAAACCGACATCCGCTGCGGCCGCGACAACATCGAAAGCTATTGCAATCCGCGCCGGTATGTCAGTGTTTCCGACCGTCTCTATCACAACCTGGGAAACGGTAAGTTCGCGGACGTCACGGATCAATCGGGTATCGGGAAAGAACTCGGAAAAGGAATGGGGATCGGGATCGCCGATTTTAATCAGGACGGCTGGCTGGACGTGTTTGTCGCTAACGATACCGAACGCAACTTCCTCTTTCTGAACCAGGGTAACGGGACATTCAAGGAAGCGGGCCTACAGTACGGAGTGGCGTACAACGAAGACGGCCGCACTGTTTCTGCGATGGGCAGCGACGCGAAGGACTACGATAACGACGGCTGGGTAGATATCTTCTACAACAATTTGATCGGACAGATCTGGGGGCTGTTTCGCAACCAGAAGGGCCGCGCGTTTCAGTACGTCTCGAACCCCTCACAGATTGCGCGATGGAGCGAGTCGCTGGCCGGGTGGAGCGCGGGCTTTATCGATTACAACAACGATGGGTGGAAGGATCTCTACTCCGCCAACGGCGACATCGACAATCTGCTGGCGAACGCGCGCCAGCGCGACACCATGTTCGAAAATGTCAACGGCAAAACGTTTCAGGACGTGTCCGGGGAAATGGGCCAGGATTTCCTGTTTCGCGGTTTTCAGCGCGGCTCGGCATTCGCCGACCTGAATAACGACGGCTTCCTGGATATCGTCGTCACTTCGCTGAATGAGCGCCCGCGCATCCTGATGAACTCGGCCAATAATGGCAACCACTGGCTGCTGCTCGACCTGCGCGGAACGGTGAGCGCGCGCGACGCAATCGGCGCGAGCGTGAAGGTGACCACCCCTTCGGGGCGAACGCTCTACAACCACGTAAGTGTGAGCGTTGGATTCTTATCGTCGAGCGACCGGCGCGTGCACTTCGGCCTGGGTTCGGAGAGGTCGGCTGAATCCGTCGAGATCCACTGGCCACGAGGCACGGTACAGACGTTGAAGAACGTCGCGGCCGATCGAATTTTGCGCATTGAAGAACCCCGCTAGATGTCTACGGCCTGGCCGGCGCGAGATCGTTGGTCAATCGCTGTGGCCGGAAGGGCCCGGACTCTTCGGCGTCGATCAATGACTTGTGAATCGCATACTCGGCCTTTGCTTCGGCGGTTTTTCCGAGCCGATCGTACAGGCTGCCCAACCGAAAATGTGGGGTCGCGTCCTTGGGATTCAGTTCGATGGCCTTTTGAAACTCGTTGATCGCCGCTTGCATCTCGCCTTTTTGTTCCAGAGCCTTCGCCAGTTCCAGATGAGACTCCCAGTATGCGCCGTTTAACTGCACGGACTTTTTCAGCAGCGCTTCGGCCGCTTCTTCACCGCCGTCGAGCAGCAGCGCCTTGCCATAGAAATAATTACTCAGGTAACTCTCGGGCGTCTTCTCAGCCAGAGTTTTAAAAGCAGCCAGGATCTCAGTCAGCCGGCTCGGCGCATGATCTAGCGTGCGCGCAATGAACACGTAAGGCTGCTCGATACTCGGGTCCATGCGGATGGCATTCAAGAACGCATCAACTGCCCCGCTATAGTTTTCGAGCGCGTAGTCAGCGATTCCCAATATAAGCTCAAGCTGTGGACTCTTCGCGAAAACCTTCTTCCCGGCCTGCACCGTCCCGATAGCAGCGTTTGGATTTCCGTCTATCAGGCTCTCGCGACCCGCTTCGAAGTAATAAGTCTCTTCGTAAGGGTTGAGCGCGATGGCTCGGCGCATTTCCTCCGCCGCCTTGGCATGGTTCTTTTCGAGCGCGTACGCTTGCCCAAGAAGGCCATGCAGCTCGGCGCGATCCTGCTTCGCCAATGCTTGCGTAGCGAGCGCGATCGCGGGCTGAGGCTCGGCGGCTTTTATATACAGCTCCGCGGCACGCGCCGGCGCGTTTGCATCGTTGGTTGCCAGATTGGCATATCGGGCTTCAAACGACGCTGCCTTTTCGTAATTGCCCGATTCCGAGTAGAGGAATGCCAGACCGTGAAGCGTCGCCGGATCGTTCCCGGCCAGTGACTCGGCCTTGGCGACGGCGGCCTCGGAGGATGCGCTTTCCTTCAGCTTGCGATATGTTTGCGCGAGCGCCAGCCAAACATGCGGATCGTTTGGTTTGAGTGTTGACGCAGCTTCCAGTTGACTGCGCGCCTCCGCCAGTTGGTTCTGACTCAGTGCGGTAAGTCCGCCTCGAAATATCGCGTCGAAAGACCCGT
>DATJOQ010000309.1:0-3394 GCA_035506935.1 Binataceae bacterium (SeqCode)
GGGTTCGAGTTCCGTCGCTCCCGCCAGAATATGTTTCTTTGTTTCTTGCTTCATTCGCAAAGCCTAAGGTAGATCTTCCGCGAATACTGGAAGATGCTGAAAACGAGTTGCCGTTCTCGTTACGCCACCTGCTCGGCGATCTATGAAACGATCTGAAAGCTCTGGAAATCCGGATCGAAGAAATCACGCAGGCGATCCAAAGATCGGTTCAGTCCAGTGACCCGGCTCGACGCTTGATGACCGTATCGGGGATCGGACCGCTGTCCGCCAGCGCTCTCGAAACAGCCGCTGGAAGAGGCCAACAGTTTAAGAACGGACGATTCTTCGCTGCTTGGCTGGGGTTGGTCCCGCGCCAGCACTCCACCGGAAGTGAGCCTAAGCGGCTGACAATCAGCAAGTGTGTCAACACCTAACGTCACCGTGTCCGCGACCTGTATGCGGTCACAACGATTTGGAGACGCGCACTGGTTCTCTCGTTTCCGTTTTGTCTCCAGTGCAAACGTTGATTTCTGCGATTCGCAGGTCGTGTTCTACCCACACCAATACAGCTGCGAATTCGTTTTCTGCAACAAGGTGCAGCCCTTGGATTCGCCGAAAGATGACCTCCAACGACACATCAAAAGTCGCTTCCAGATGGAGCAGCTCATCGGCAGAAGCAACCTCGCTCGCCGCGAGCCGAGCATAGAAACGAAATTCTTATGACCCAGTCTTTCGATTGAGCTTCAGAACCTTGATGCGCGAAGCCAAAGTTGTTGGCTTCATACCGAGCAAATCTGCGGCACCTCCTGATCCGAAGATCCTGCCGCCAGTTTGCTTCAGCGCGGCAGCGATGCCGTCGCGTTCCTGGCGTTTCAATTCGTCGCGCGTCATCAGTACAGGCTTCGAAACCACATGAGTAGGCGCGGCAGGAGCGCCAGTTACATTCGGACCGATCATATCGAAATGCAGAGGGCCTCCCCTCGAGAGAATAATTGCGCGTTCAACGGTGTTTTGAAGTTCCCGCACGTTACCAGGCCAGTCGTGGGCGGTGAGTTGGCTCATCGCCGCCTGCGAGATTGTCGGTGCGGGATGATTCAACCGCCGCGCACTTTGTCCCAGGACGTATCCCACCAACGGCGGGATGTCGTCGCGGCGTGCGCGCAATGGGGGCACTTCGATCGGAAAAGCGCTCAAGCGATAAAAAAGGTCCTGCCGGAAACGCCCAGCTTCGACCTCTTTCTTCAGATCGCGATTAGTCGCTGCGATAATGCGAACATTGACCTTGCGCGTGCGTGTGTCCCCGACGCGCTCCAGTTCTTGCTCCTGCAAAACGCGCAACAACTTTGCCTGCATCGCGAGAGGCACTTCGCCGATTTCGTCAAGGAACAGTGTGCCGCCGTCGGCCAGTTCGAAGCGGCCCGGCTTGTCTTTAAGCGCGCCGGTGAATGCACCTTTCACGTGACCGAAGAATTCGCTTTCGAACAAGCCCTCGGGCACTGCGCTGCAATTCAGCTTTATGAGAGGTCGGCTCCTCCGCGCGCTGTGGTCGTGAACCGCACGGGCAACGAGTTCTTTACCGGTGCCGCTTTCTCCAGCAATCAGCACCGAGACATCCGTCGGCGCGACGAGCTGAATTTGCTGTTTCACTTTTCTAAGACCAGGGCTTCCTCCGATAAGGTCCCCGAAGTTATGTCCGCTGCGGATCTCTTCCCACAGGTAGGCATTCTGATCTTGGAGTCGAACCTGCTCCTGCTCCATCAAAACGCGGTCCGTGATATCAATGAACATCGTGCGCGTGTAATTACCGCCAACAGCCGGCCTGGACCACCACTGGACCCACACCGGCTTGCCGTTGTCCTTGCGACGCAGTTCAAGAACGACGCCAGTGGTGTCGGTGCCGTGTCCGACAGAGTCGAGCGCCTCGCGCAGGTGGCGTTGGGCGTCAGGCGTCTCGGGCACGAGAGACTTGCCGAACGTCCCGGCGACCTCTTCAGGCTTGAGGCCAAGGATCCTCATCGCGGTGTGGTTAGCCTGAATCATGCGCGAATCCAGATCCTCATGAACGTAGGCGATCGGGGCCTCGTCGAAAAGATCACGGAAGCGGAGCTCGCTATGCTTCAGCGCCTCGTTGACATGGCGGAGTTGCTCACTGAGGCTGTGCTCAACCTGTTCGGCAACCTTGCGCGCCGCCAATCGTAATTCCATCTGATCCATGACCAGCGCCGCCAGCTTCTTGAGCATCTCTGCCTCGTCCGGCGCCAGCTCACGGGGCACCCGATCGATCACGCTGAGAGTTCCCAGATTGAAACCGTCGTGGGTACGCAACGGCGCGGCGGCATAAAATCGAACGCCAAAAGGTCCGGCCACCAGAGGGTTGTCTTGTGCACCCGGGTCGTGTGTAGCGTCCCTAACGTGATACACCTCCGGGGAAAGAATTGCTGACGCGCAAAGCCCCGCCTCGCGCCCGACTTCCGGATCTTCAATGCCGAGGCGCGATTTGAACCAGATGCGGTCGTGGTCCACCAAGCTAACCAGCGCTATCGGCACTCGGAACAGACCCGCGGCTAATTCTGCGATGTGATCGAACGCTCCGTCGGGCGGGGTATCCAGGATGCGATACCGCCGCAGCGCCTCCAATCGCCCTAGTTCGTCTTTTGGCAGTAGGGGCTTCACGAGGACTCACTTTCAAGACTACTACGGCCTTTCGTCGCGAACCAAACGACCAATCGTAATTTTACGATTGTTCGTAGTCATGCAATCCATTCGGATTGGCCCTGAAACTTCCTTTTTTCCAATGGAGTAGCAGGAATAAACCGCTTGGCATAGTACGTGATTAGTAAGTGATAGCGATGTCGGAATTGCGTGGCGTGAAAACGCCAAACCAGGCAATGAAAGAGGGAACATGAACCGCATCATTCAGCTCGACCCGGCGCGCGTCACAGGCAAGACCAAAGATCTCTTTGATGACGTGCAAGCCAAGTTGAGCATCGTGCCCAACGTTTTCCGTGTCCTCGGTAATGCGCCCGCGGCACTCGAGGGCTATCTCAGCTTTGACGGTGCGCTCTCCGGCGGGAGTTTCAACGGCAAGATCCGCGAGCAAATCGCCCTTGCCGTGGCGGGGAGCAACTTGTGCCATTACTGCTTAAGTGCGCACACGTTCATGGGTGGGAGAGCCGGACTGACTGAAAAGGAAATCGCCGATGCGGCTCGATCGATCGCGACGACCGCCAAGACTGAGGCCATCCTGAAGCTCGCGCGAGACATCGTCGTGCAGCGCGGCGAAGTTAGCGACGCGGACCTTGAACACGCACGCAACTTCGGGCTCACGGATGGCGAAATTGTTGAGACCGTCGCTAATGTCGCGCTGAACATCCTTATGAATTACACGAACCACGTGGCCCGCACCGTGGTGGAC
>DATJOQ010000310.1:0-5336 GCA_035506935.1 Binataceae bacterium (SeqCode)
AAGGACATCACGTGGGAGGTTCTGCCGCTGGTGGCTGGTTTGTTCGTGCTGGTGGAGGCGGTCGATCGGACCGGCGTACTAACAGCGATCATCGGTATTCTGCGCGAAATGGCCAATCGCTCCGTGGCGTCAACTGCGTGGGGAACCGGCGTGTCCATGGCCGTGGTTTGCAACTTGATAAACAATCTTCCAGCCGGCCTTTTGGCCGGCTCTGCGATCTCAGCGTCGCACACGCCGCATCAGATCGCCGGCGCGGTGTTGATCGGAGTTGACCTCGGGCCGAACCTGTCGGTCACGGGTTCGCTGGCAACTATTCTTTGGCTGGCGGCGCTTCGACGCGAGAATCAACACATGAGCGCGTGGAGTTTTTTGAAGCTTGGCGTTCTGGTGATGCCGCCGGCTTTGATTCTCGCGATTGCGGGACTGATGGTCAGCGGCGCTCCGTAAGAATCCTTAGAATAAGTTATCCTCAATACGAAACTAGGACTCGGTTCCACCGCGATACGGTTGCGGCACCCAATCATCTCTCGGCACGCCGGCGCGCGAGTACAAGCTATCGAGCGCTGCTTCGGTGCGGCGGCGCAGATCAGCGAGCGAAAAGCCGAGCAGCCGCCCATGTTCCTTTACCAGCTTGCCGGCGACGAAAACGCTATCGACGTTGCCGACATGACACGCCTCGACTACTGCGTTAGTCGCGTTGTGCAGCGGAAAGAGATTCAGCGCGTTGGTGTTGATGAGAACGAGGTCGGCCTGTTTGCCCTTGGCGATCGAGCCGACCTTACGTTCAAGGCCACAGGCGCGAGCGCCTTCGACGGTCGCGAACTGAAGGACATCGGTACACATCAACGGCAGTGGGTCGACTAGCTTGCGCTGTTCGAGCGCCTTGGCGTTTACCACCGCGCGCGTGCCCATCAACAGAGCGCGCATCGCGCCGAACATATCCCCGCCGATTGAAGTAGTTACGTCGATGGAGATGCTGGGCCGGACGCCGACCTCGAGCAGTTTGAGCGTGGCCAGAAAGCCATGGCCCATCTGCAATTCGACTTCGGGTGCGATCGAGGCGGTGCCGCCGGTGTCGCCGATCAACTTGAACTCGCGATCGCTCAGCGTGTTGCAGTGGACGTACGTGATATCGTCCTTGAGCAGGCCCTGCTCGGCCAATGGAATCAGCGTTTCGTTCATGCCCCAGAGGCCGGAGCCGGCGTGCATCGTGATGCGCAGCCCGAGCTTGCGGGCTTCTTCAAAATCGCGGACGGTCTGGCGCACGGTCGCGAATTCACCGCGTGCGGCGAAGGCGAGCGTCACGAGCTGATCGTCGGAAGAAAAATATCGCTGGCGCACGCGCCTTACGTCGTCGAAATTGGTCGGCAGATCGTTGATCGGGAACCACTCGGCGGCGGAATTGCCGTAGGCGTAGATAGAGCGCAGGCCGGCGTCCATCAGGCCCTGGATCGCAGCGTCGGCGTGATCCGGCGAATTGTTGTTGTGCGACCAATCCAGGAGCGTGGTGATGCCGGCGTCGAGTGCCTCCAAAGCGCCGAGCAGGTTTCCCAGGTACATGTCCTCGGGGGTGTAGTGGGGCGACAGAGCCGCGCGGACTCCGGCGAAATATTGAGCCAGGGTCCAATCGGAGGCGATATTTCGCACCAGCGCCTGCCAGGTGTGGCGATGGGTATCGATGAAGCCGGGCAGAACGATCATGTCGCCGGCGTCAATTACGCGCGCCTCGACCTGGCCGAGGCCGGCGCCGACATCGGCGATCAACTGGTCTTCTATCAACAGATCAGCGTTGCGGATCTCTCCGAGCCGAGGAACCATCGTCAGAATATGGGCGGCATTTTTTATCAAAGTCCTGGTGGCCATCGAATGTTTTCCGGTCACCGCGCCCAATGGGAGCCGGTGATATTGATCGGTCCAACCTCCTGATATTGTCTTTGGTGGCGCGCTCGAATTATAGCTGAACTGCAACCGCCAAGGAGGATCAATCCGGTCATGCGCGAAAACGCGTTTCGGTTGAACGAGGCTACTATCGACGAAATACAGTTCGCCCTGCGGCTCGGGACGGTCTCGTGCCGGCAATTGGTGGATATGTACCTCGCTCGGATTGAGGCCTACGACAAAAACGGTCCGCGTATCAATGCGATAGTGAACGTGAATCCGCGCGCGGCTGAAGAGGCGGACAGGCTCGATCGGATGCTGCGGCAGGAGGGCAGGGTCCCGGGCCCGCTGCACGGAGTTCCGATTGTGGTGAAAGACCTGGCGCAGACCGCGGACATGCCCACCACGTTCGGTTCGGTGGCGTTCAAGTCGTACCGTCCGCACAAGGATGCGGCTATCGTGTCCAGGCTGCGCGCGGCAGGCGCGGTGATCCTGGCCAAGGTTTCGCTGCCGGATTGGGCCACGGCCTGGTTCGGTGTTTCGTCGGTCTCGGGCGACACGCTGAATCCTTACGCACTCGATCGCGACCCGGGCGGATCGAGCGGCGGCACGGGCGCGGCAGTGGCGGCGAACCTGGCAACGGCGGGAATCGGATCAGATACCGGCGGCTCGATTCGCGTGCCGGCCTCGTTCAACAACCTGTTCGGTGTGCGCGTGACCACTGGGATCATCAGCCGCGCGGGCATGTCACCGCTGGTCCATTTCCAGGATACGGCGGGTCCGATGACGCGATCGGTGCGCGATGCCGCGATCCTGTTGGACGTGCTGGTGGGATACGATCCCGAAGATGCGTTCACGGTTGCGGCATTGCAGGCGCGCGAGAGCGGCCGATACGCGCGCGGCCTTGCGCCGGACGTGCTGGCAGGCGCACGAATCGGAGTTCTGCGGGAGCGATTCGGCGCCGATTCCGATCCGCAGTGCGCCGCGGTCAATAAGGCCGTCAACCGCGCGATTGAGGCGATGGAAGCGGCGGGAGCCGAAATTGTCGAGCCGCCACCGATTCCCAAACTCGACGAGATGATCGCGACCACCGCGCTCTACGTCCATCAGTCGAAACATGACTTCAATGCGTTTCTCGCCGGCATCCCCAACGCCCCCGCGCGTTCCATAAATGACATCTACAGCAAAGGGCAGTTCCACGAACGGCTCGATTTGTTCGAGCAGATTGCGCACGGTCCTGAGCATCCTGAGGACGCGCCCGACTACTTCGAACGGCGCAAGGCTCGAGAAGATTTGCAGCGCGCGGTGCTCAACGTAATCGCGAAGAATAGGCTCGACGCGCTGTTGTATCCGGACGTGCAGGTGCCGCCGCCGTTGAAGAGCGACGTGCATTCGGCCAAATGGACCGTGCTCAGCTTTCCGACCAATACGCTGATCGCTTCGCAGGCTGGGTTGCCGGCGATCTCGATGCCGGCGGGGTTCACCGACGACGGCCTGCCGGTGGGCGTCGAGCTGGTCGCCAAGCCTTACGACGAGGCCGCATTGCTGCGGCTGGCGTATTCGTATGAGCAGGCGTTCCGCCCGCGGCGCGCGCCTGAATCAACGCCTCCGCTCGCGGCTGAAGGATAACCATGTGCGCAGTCGGGGCTAAGTCAAGCCGCGGCGCTGGCACTTATCCCGCGCCGGACGAGAAGTATTGATCAGTTTGAAACGCTGAGGTCGCGGTGCGTGCAGCGTGAGACTCGATCGCCGTCTCGAATTGGCTGACCAGGCGATATTGCGATGCTGGGGAAGCTGAAAGATTTTCTACGGCAGGTGCTGCGTGATTTTTCGGAAGACGAGTGTCCGTCGATGGCGGCGGCGCTCGCGTATGCCACTATTTTTTCACTGCCCTCGCTGCTGCTGATCGTCATTTATATCGCGGGGCTGGTGCTTGGTCCGAAGGCGGCCACCGGCGAAATCCAATCGCGGCTGAGCGGCGCGATGGGCGAGCAGGCGGCGGCTGAGATTCAGACCATGGTGAGCAACGTGGCGAGTAATCGAGCGGGCGGCATCATCGCGACACTGCTCGGGGCCGTCGGCTTGCTCTTGTCGGCGACCAGCGTCGTGATGCAGCTTCAGCGCTGCCTCAATCGTGCGTGGAAGGTGAAGTTCGTTGGTTCTGGATTTCGAGATACCATAAACCGGCAATTGCGTTCGGGTCTGCTGCTGCTGGGCGCAGGCGTGCTGGCGATCGCGTCGGTTGCGGCGAGCTCGGTGATTTCGGCAGTCTCGCACATGCTGCCGTTTGCGGGCGCGGTCAGTGCGGGTGAGGTGTTGGCTTCTTTCGTTGCATTCGCGTTGCTTTTTGGCGCGATCCTCAAGGCCATGCCCGACGTGGAACTACAGTGGCGGGACGTGTGGGCGGGCGGTATTTTTATCGCGCTACTCTTTGTAGTGGGAAAATTCCTGATCGGCGAGTACCTTGCGCATGGCGGCAAGTCGAGCGTGTACGGGGCCGCGGGCTCGCTGGCCATGATTCTGCTGTGGACCTACTACTCAGCGCTGATGTTTCTGCTGGGGGTCGAGTTTACGCAGGTGTGGGTGCGCAGCCAGGGAAGGGAAGTGGCCCCCAAGGAAGGTGCCGTCAGACTCGTTCGTGAAACGATAGCTTCAGCCGAGTCGCGGCCAGGCTGAGTCTGAGTCCGACCGAACCTCGCCGGGCGGCGCAAGACTTCGTGCGCGATCAAGCCTGCGCCATGAGCCAAGATGGCACTTGATACGGAAGATTCGCAGACTGCTCTCGATCTCGCTCAACAGTTGCAGCAGATCCGTGTTCGTAAGTCGACGCCGAAACTTGGAGGTGTCTCGATGAAAGGCTTCAAAGAGTTTTTGCTGCGTGGAAATGTCGTCGATATGGCAGTCGGTATCGTGATCGGCGCCGCGTTTGGCACCGTGGTCGCGGCTTTCGTAAAGGATTTGTTGACGCCGTTTATCGCGGCCGTGGTGAAGAAGCCGGATTTCTCGGCGATCTTTTTCACCATCAACGACAGCAAATTCATGATTGGCCACTTCGTCAACGAGCTGATTTCTTTCGTTATCGTAGCGGCCGCGGTCTATTTTGCGGTGGTGTTGCCGGTCAACAAGTTGATTGCCGTAACGCAGGGGCCGGTAGCGCCGACCACCAAGCAGTGTCCGGAGTGTCTGAGCGAAATTCCAATCGGCGCCAAGCGCTGCGCCCATTGTACTTCACCAGTGAATTGAGGTGAGCGGATCTTTCGCGTTCTCGACCTAGGGTAGCAGCAAGAGCTTGCCGCTGGATTGCCGCGATTCCAGATAACGAACCGCCTCAACCGCGTCGGCGAGCGGAAAGGTTTTGCCAAGCGGAATCGTGAGCTGGCCCTCGCGCGCGAGCTGAAAGACGTGGTCGAGCCCGCGGCGATGGAGCTCGCGCATGCTGTAAACCATCGGTACGACGA
>DATJOQ010000311.1:0-2347 GCA_035506935.1 Binataceae bacterium (SeqCode)
CTTTTGAACTTGCCGCTATAGTGACTTGCCGCGCTGCGACAGCCCGTATCTCTCAACCCTACAAAAAGTTTGCCTCGCCTCTGACAGAATGCTCTGCTTGATCTGCTAGTGCATCCAGTTCGCCGCGTTCACGGCGGCAGCTTTTTCGAAGAACGCTTCTGCTCAGCAGATGGGGACGGGGGGCTGTTCAGTTGGAGGCGATCGCACGTAACCTTTTTGGGCTTTTTCTGGCATTGGTGTGTGCGCTTGGGTTGCAGGGATGCTCCGCAGGCCATTTCCGCTCTTTGAGTCCCAAGGGTCAGAACATCACCGGGCTTTGGATCGGCAAATCGAGCGGCTCGCTCGACGCCCAGAGCGTTAACATCAGTCTCGCGGTGTTCCAGGAAGGAGACGATGAATTTTCCGGCCTTTATGACCGCGACTCCGGCAGCTCGGTGTGCCGCGATCTGGGTTGTGGCGGAACGCTGAGCGGACGAGCCAGTTCCTCAGTTTTCAGGGTGCAGCTCGAGGACCGCTCGTGGTGCGCGTTCTACGGCGGGTTTTTGCCTGAAATCGCCGACGGCCACTACTCGTGCTACTATCGAGATGGCCGAGTCGATCGAGGCGTCTGGAACGTAAAACTGCAGCATTGGCGTCCGTCGGTGGGTGACGGCTCTTTGTAGAGCTTTCGCGACCTCCTCTATCGCGCTAATCGGCTTGAGCGACGCGGGTTAGCCTTGACATCGCGGGCGATGCGACCCTAGAAATTTTTTAGCCGTCGACTGAATCAATCATTTCCAGCGCGGCTTCTGGATCTATCGGGGCGGCGATGCCCCAACATGAAACCAAGGAGAGTTTAATGAAAGCGGCTGTTTTCAATGGTCCGAATCAACCGTTGGTGATCGAGGAGATTGATATCGATAAACCGATGGCGCACGAGGTGGTGGTTCGCACGGTGGCCAGCGGTGTCTGTCACAGCGACCTGCACTATGTCGATGGGCTCTATACCCATCCGGCTCCCGCGATCCTCGGCCATGAAGCCGCCGGTATTATCGAGGAAGTGGGCAGCGCGGTTACTTACGTCAAGCCGGGGGACCATGTGATCTGCTGCACCTCGGTTTACTGCTCGGAGTGCGAGTACTGCATGACCGGCAAGCCCTATCTTTGCTCAAACAGGGCTGCGACTCAGCGCAACGCCTCGGAACGTCCCAGGCTTAGCCGCAAGGGCGAGCCGGTGCATCAGTTCGTCGATCTGTCGACCTACGCGGAAAAGATGTTGTTGCACGAACATGGCGTGGTGAAGATCCGCGATGACATGCCGCTGGATCGCGCCGCGCTAATCGGATGCGGCGTCACCACAGGGGTCGGTGCCGCGCTCAATACCGCCAAGGTCGAGCCGGGCTCGACGGTTGCGGTGTATGGCGCTGGCGGCGTCGGGCTCGCGGTGATCCAGGGCGCGTTGATCGCAGGGGCGCGCCGGATAATCGCGGTTGACGTATTCGAGAACAAGCTCGCGATGGCGAAGCGGTTCGGCGCGACGGATACGCTCGATTCGTCTTCGGCCGATCCGGTCAAGACGATCAAGCAGATGACCAACGGCGGCGTGAATTATTCCTTCGAGGCGATCGGACTCAAGAAGACTGCCGAGCAGGCTTTCTACTGCCTGGCGTCCGGCGGCACCGCGACGATTATCGGGATGGTTCCAGTAGGCCAGAAAATCGAGATTGACGGGCGCCATATCCTGACCGAGAAGAAGCTGATCGGAACCAACATGGGATCGAATCGCTTCCGCATCGACATGCCGCGCTATATCGATTTCTACATGCAAGGAAGGCTGAAGCTCGACGAGATGATCAGCCGCCGCGGTAAGCTCGAAGACGTTAACGAGGCGTTTCGCGCGATGAAAGCGGGCGAGGTTGCGCGAACGGTTCTGATGTTCAATTGATTGACTGACGCGGCCAGACGAATCGGACGTTAAAAGAGTCGTGGCTAAGGAGGGTTTATGCCGTTAGACGAGCAATCGCGGGCTGTCCTCGATCAACTAAAAGACGTGCCAGGCCTTCATACGCTTGCGCCGGCCGAAGGCCGCAAGCTACTCGACGAGTTATTCAAGACCAAGGGCGAGCCGGAGCCGGTCGGCAAGGTCGAGAATCGCACAATACCTGGACCGGCGAGCGAGATCCCGGTCCGCATCTACACGCCCCAGGGAACAGGGCCGTTTCCGGTGCTGGTTTACTTCCATGGTGGCGGATGGGTGCTCGGCAGCCTCGACGCCTGGGATGCGGCGTGCCGGATGCTGACGAACAAGGTGGAATGCATCGTGGTAGCGGTGGATTACCGTCTCGCGCCGGAGAACAAATTTCCCAAG
>DATJOQ010000312.1:0-9250 GCA_035506935.1 Binataceae bacterium (SeqCode)
TTCCTGTCGGCATCGCCTTTTTTTTCCTGAACTCGAGCATCAACCAGATCGCCGCGTTTTATCCGAGTCCGGCAGGCGCCACCGAATCGAAGCTTGCGCTGGATTCATGGCGTGAACTCGCCGACACCAATCCGATTCTCAGACAGATCGAACCGGACGTCGAAGCTCTGCTGGTACTTTCACGCCGTGGCGAAAAGTTCGATTGCTTTCTGGTGCCGATCGACGCGTGCTACGAACTGACCGGGCACGTGCGCCGCATGTGGAGGGGTTTCGACGGCGGAGAGCAAGCCTGGCGCGAGATCGATCGCTTTTTCGAAGACCTGCGCGCGAAGAGCCGTGAGTATCGCGACGGAGAATTCTCGTGAGTGAGCTCGCTTTCGCAATTGCCGGCGTGCGGCCGGAGCGATTCGCCGCGGTCCCGACACTGGCCTTCGGCCTGCGCATTTCGGAAACCTCTGGCGCCGACATACACAGCATCCTGTTGCGCTGCCAGATCCGCATCGAACCGCATCGCCGCCGCTACTCCCACGAAGAAGAGGGCCGTTTGGTCGAGCAGTTTGGCGCCGTCCCGCGATGGAGCGAAACTCTCAAACCTTTTTTGTGGACACACGTCTCCGCGATCGTTCCTGCCTTGAGCGGCAGCATCGAGTTCCAGCTTCAAGTGCCTTGCACCTACGATTTCGAGGTAACCGCAGCCAAATATTTTCACGCACTCGACGAAGGCGAGATTCCGATGCTGCTGCTCTTCAGCGGTACCGTATTCGCCAAGGGCGAAAACGGACTAAGAGTGAGCCAGGTTCCGTGGAGCAAGGAAATTGCCTATCGCTTGCCGCTCAGCGTGTGGCGCGAGATGGCCGACTTGTATTTCCCCAATAGCGGATGGTTGCGCCTTCGGCGGGACACGCTGAACGAATTGATGAAATTCAAAGCGCGGCATCATCTGGTGAGCTGGGACGACGTGGTTGAAGCCTTGCTCAAGCGGGAGGAGGCGGCTGCACGGATATGAGTTTCGAGCGCGCGAGCAAAATTGCAGACGCCGTGCTCTACGAAGGGTACTTGCTCTACCCGTATCGAGCCTCCGCCCGCAAGAATCAGGTGCGATGGCAATTCGGAGTGCTCGCTCCTCGAGCGTGGAGCGAAGCCGGCGGCAGCGAGCATTGGTGGATGCAGACCGAGTGTGTGGTTGAGACTAATCGTAAGGCTGAGATTGCGGGCCGAGTCCGCTTTCTGCAGCTACAGCATCGAATCGTTGAACAGGCTAGCGGCGATAGCGGTGAAATTTATCGGCCGGTAGATTCGCTCGAAGCCGACGGGCGTCTGTTCAGCACGTGGGACGAAGCAGTCGAGCGCACAGTGGAATTCGATCAGTTGATCGGACCCGACGCGGTGGAGCGTGCGATAGATTTTGATTTTCCAGCGGAGCGCGATATCGAACGCATTGCGACGCTATCGGGATCGTGCGCAGGACGAATCGTGCGCAAGTTACGATCGCTCAACGGGCGCATAGCGATAAGCTCGCAACCGCTCGCCGGCGAACGAAGGCTCGTGAAGCTGCGCATCCGGATCGAGAATTTGACTCCTTCGAACGAAGCGGGCGCTTCGCGCGACAACGTCATGCGCTCATCGTTCGCCAGCGTGCACACTCTGCTCGAGATACACGGCGGCGAGTTCCTCTCCATGGTCGATCCGCCGGCGTGGGCTATGGACGCCGTTGCGGGATGCGAGAACGTTCGCACTTGGCCGGTGCTCGCGGGCGACGAGGGCGACCGCAAACTCGTGCTGTCGGCTCCAATCATCCTGTACGATCATCCGAGGGTGGCACCCGAAAGTCCTGGCGACTTGTTCGACGCCACCGAGATCGACGAGATCCTGACGCTTCGCACGATGACGTTGACCGAGGAAGAGAAACGCGAAGCGCGCGCCAGCGATGCGCGTGCGGCGGCGATTATCGATCGCGTGGATAATATGCCGCCGGAGATGCTCGACCGCTTACATGGTGCGATACGATATCTTCGAACTGCTACCACCAAGCACGACAGCGACACGAGCGCAGCGCCTTGGTGGGATCCTGGCGCGGACGCTTCTGTGTCACCCGAGACGGATCAGGTCGAAGTCGCGGGCGCCCGCGTGTCGAAGGGCAGTCTTGTTCGCTTGCGACCAGGCCTTCGCCGCGCCGACGCACAGGACATGTTTTTGGCCGGCAAAACCGCGCGCGTCGAAGGGGTGTTCTTCGACGTCGAAGACAAGCAGTATCTGGCGGTGACTCTCGCGGACGATCCCGCTGCCGAGATCTACCAGTGGCACGGCCGCTTTCTTTACTTCTATCCCGATGAAGTAGAGCCGCTGGAGATTGCGCCATGAGCAAAATCCTGGTGGCCGGTGTAGGGAACATTTTTCTCGGCGACGACGGCTTCGGCGTCGACGTAGCAGCGCATCTCCGATCCCAGGCAATTCCCGCCGAAGTAGGCGTGGAAGATTTCGGTATTCGCGGCGTACATCTCGCTTATAAGTTGCTCGAGGGTTACGACCTGCTGATAATCGTCGACGCGCTCCCGCTTGGCGCTGCGCCCGGAACCGTGTGCGTGTTCGAGCCCGAACTCGACAGCGATCCCGTCGAGCTTGTTTCGGATGCGCATTCGCTGAACCCGCATACGGTTCTGGCGATGGCAAAAACGCTCGGCGCCCGTATCGGCCGCGTAGTGGTCGTCGGATGCGAGCCGATTAATCTGACAGAAGGTATCGGGCTAAGCGATCCGGTTGCGCACGCGGTCCATGATGCCGCGCGCGTCGTGCGCGAGTTGATAAATCAGGAATTAGCCAGTCGCGTTGAGGCGTGACAAGGAGAGATGACTATGCTGCAGAAATTGTTGACTACTGCTTTGATCCTGGGAGCCGCATACGTAGTAGTAACCTCACTTCCTGACATCGTCCGCTATATGAAGATTCGCGAGATGTAACATTGAGTCTTTAGTTTCTCGCGGAGATGATATCGGCGCCGATGGTAAAGTACCGTATCGTCCCAGCGTCTTCGCGGCTTTGGGCTGAGGCGCGTTCGAGCCTGCATCCGATCCGCGCCGAGACCGACGGACTGGAAGGCTATATCGAAGCAGATATGCCTGAGGGCCGGCCAAATCTCGCTGTGACGCCGAAGGCGCAGATACAAATCGAGAGTGCGCGGCTGAAAACCGGCAATCCGCTCTATGATTCGGAGCTCTCGCGCAGGCTCGAGGTGCGGAAATACCCGCGAATTCGTGGCACAGTCCGCGAGGTTAAGGAACTCGGCGCCGGCAATCGATATCACGTCCGGGGCGATCTCTCCTTTCACGGGGTGACTCGCACGATAGAGGGCGACATCACACTGAGAATCGTTAACGATAGAACGATCGAAATCGAAGGCGAAAAGGTAATCGATATCCGCGATTTTGGTCTCGAACCACCGCGATTACTGATGCTGAAAGTTTATCCAGAAGTGCGTATTCGCGGACGGGTTCGGGCTGAGCGCGAGGATTGACGCGGCGCCGCGCCCAAAGGACGATTGACTATGTGTCTCGGTATCCCGGGTGAGATTGTTGATATTCGCGAACGCGAAGGCCTGCGCGTAGGCAAGGTCAGGTTCGCGGGGATTACGCGCGAAGTCTGCCTCGATTATGTACCCGAGGCTACTCACGGCGACTTCGTTGTAGTTCATGTCGGCTTCGCGATCTCGAAGATCGACCGCGAGGAAGCCGAGAGAGCCTACCGTGTGCTTGAAGATCTGGGGCAGACCGCGGAACTGACAGCCGATCGCGACTCACTGGAGAAGACTCCATGAAATATCTCGACGAGTATCGCAGCAGCGAGGTCGCGGCCGCGCTGACCAAAAAGATCGCTCAGACAGTCACGCGGCCCTGGGTACTGATGGAAGTCTGCGGCGGCCAGACTCACTCGATCGTTCGCTATGGGCTTGACCGTATGATTCCCGAGTCGATCGAACTCGTGCATGGACCGGGTTGCCCGGTATGCGTGACTCCGCTCGAGATGATCGACAAGGCTCATGCGATAGCGAGCCGGCCGGAGGTAATCTTTACCTCGTTCGGCGACATGCTGCGGGTTCCGGGCTCGCGCGGAGATCTCCTCACGCTCAAGGGCCGCGGTGCCGACGTGCGCGTGGTCTACTCGCCGCTGGATGCGGTGCGTATCGCACGCGACAATCCCGGCAAAAAGGTGGTCTTCTTCGGCGTCGGATTCGAGACCACCGCGCCCGCCAACGCGATGGCTTTGCATCAGGCGAAACGCCAGGGTGTAAAAAACTTCTCGATGCTGGTATCGCACGTGCTGGTTCCACCGGCGATGGCGTCGATTCTTCAGGCACCCGACAATCGGGTTCAGGGATTTCTCGGTCCAGGTCACGTATGCGCGATCATGGGATACCGCGAATACGAGTCGCTGTGCGAGCAGTTTCGCGTACCGATCGTGATCACCGGATTCGAGCCGGTCGACCTGCTCGAGGGAATTCTGATGACGGTTCGGCAACTAGAAGCGGGCCGCGCAGAGGTCGAGAATCAGTACGTGCGGACCGTGAGCCGCAACGGTAATGGCGCGGCGAGGCAGCTGATCTCCGAGGTCTTTGCGGTCGCCAACCGCAACTGGCGCGGTGTCGGATCAATTCCGAAATCCGGCTATCGAATCCGCCAAGAGTACGTCGAGCACGATGCTGAAAAAATCTTCGCAGTGGAAGCAATAGCGACACGCGAGTCGTCGATCTGTATCAGCGGGCTTATCCTGCGCGGGCTGAAGAAGCCAGCTGACTGTCCCGCCTTTGCAAAGCAATGCACGCCGCAGACTCCGCTCGGCGCCACGATGGTTTCAGCCGAAGGAGCGTGCGCGGCTTACTATCAATACGGACGCTACGTCGACAGGCAAAACGCCGGTCGAACGGGCGAGAGCGAGAAGCTCGGCGGCGAGCCGCGAAGAGTTTGAAAAATGATCGAGGCGATTGCGTACGACGGAGACATCGATGTCATCTGACGGCGGTATAACCAACGGCGCTTCGACGCCGTTTGCGGAATGTCCGCTGCCGATCACCGAGACCGAGCAGATAATTCTCGGCCACGGAAGCGGCGGCAAGCTCACCGCGCGGCTGATCGAAAAGATCTTTTTGCCGGCATTCCGCAATCCCGTACTCGAATCGCTCGACGATCAGGCGGTGCTGCCGATCGGCAATGGACGAATCGCGTTTACCACCGATTCGTACGTCGTCACGCCGATCTTCTTTCCCGGCGGCGATATCGGCGAGCTGGCGGTCAACGGCACGGTGAATGATCTGGCGGTGGGCGGCGCCGAGCCCAAGTTTCTCTCGCTCGCGTTTATCCTCGAGGAGGGTCTGCCGCTCGCCGATCTCAAGCGAATCGTGGATTCCACCAGGCGCGCCGCCGAGCGGGCCGGCGTGCATATCGTTACCGGAGACACCAAAGTGGTGGGCCGCGGCAGCGGCGACAAGATCTTTATCAACACCTCCGGTATCGGAGTGATCCCTCCGGGGATCAATCTTTCCTCGCGCAACGTCCGCGCGGGCGACGCGATCCTGCTTTCCGGATCGATCGGCGATCACGGAGTAACGATAATGTCCTCGCGCGAGGGACTCGAGTTCGAAGGCGACATGAGGAGTGATACCGCGCCGCTCCACGGCCTGGTGGCCGCGGCGCTCGAAGCTTCTCCCGCGATTCATGCGATGCGCGATCCGACGCGCGGTGGCCTGGCCGCGACGCTGGTTGAAATCGCCTCGCGCCAGCGTCTCGGAATCGAAGTCGACGAAACCGCAGTCCCGATTCGCGATAGCGTTCGCGGAGCTTGCGAGATTCTCGGACTCGATCCGCTGCTGGTGGCCAACGAGGGCAAGCTGGTCGCTTTCGTGCCGAAAGCTGAGAGCGAACGGGTGCTGTCGGCGATACGTTCGCATCCATTGGGGCAGAACGCGAATCGGATCGGGCGAGTTACCGACGATCATCCGGGGTTCGTGCTGCTGCGGACGCCGGTGGGCGGAGATCGCGTGCTCGATCTTCCCTTCGGCGAGGTGCTGCCCAGGATTTGTTGACAAAAGCTTGTGACCAGATCTGAAAGGAGCGCGTGAATCATGTGCCTCGGAATCGTGGGTCAGGTGGTTGAGCTCGACGGCGGGCATCCGGACCTCGCGCAGGTCGATGTCGCAGGACTCACGCGCCGGATCAATATCGCGATCATCGCCGACGAAGCGCTCAAGCCCGGCGACTGGATTCTTATCCACTCCGGTTTCGCGATGCAGAAGATCGACGAGCAGACCGCACGCATGCAGATGGAAGCTTTGCAGGATTACACCGGAGCGGATTCTCAGAACAACAATTTCGACTTCAGCGCATTCGATGATACCGCGGATGAGCCAGGCGAAGAGGGACAGACGTGAAGTTCCTGGTGATGTGGCGGATCGAGATAGCCTTGCTGTCTCGCGACATCGTCAAATCCGTGATGGGGATGCCGGAGTACGCCGAACCGCTGGAAAAACAGGGAAAGGTTATCGCGCGCTATCACATTCCCGGTTCGCATGGCGGCGTCTGGATATACAACGTCGAGTCAAACGAGGAACTCGACATGCTGCTGGCGCGGTCGCCGGTGTTCAATTACGCGCGCTACGAGGTTTATCCGTTGGCCGAAATGACGCCGGCGGCGGCGAAACCGTCGAAGTGAAGCAGGACGATGGAGATTAATCACGACGGCGCGAGCACAGCCGCGCGTGGCGAAACCCTTCGCCCCGAGCGCCATGCCCGTGAGTCTCGTCGGCGGATCTCGGTTACCGGAATCGTGCAGGGAATCGGCTTTCGTCCGTTTGTGTGGTCGCTTGCGACACGCCATCACCTGGGCGGATTCGTCGCGAATGATTCGCGCGGCGTTATCATCGAAGTCGAAGGAGACCACACGAATATCGCGCGCTTTATGGAAGCTCTTGTCCTCGAAGTGCCTCCGCTGGCTGTGATCGAAAATGTCGCGAGCAGCGCGATCGCGCCAACCGGCGGGGCGGAGTTCGCGATAGTCGAAAGCCAGAACCACGGGGAGCGTCAGGTTCTGGTCTCGCCCGATATTGCGACGTGTGAGGATTGCCTGCGTGAAATCTTCGATCCTGCCGATCGGCGTTATCGGTATCCATTTACCAATTGCACGAATTGCGGTCCGCGTCTCACGATCATCCGTGACGTTCCATATGACCGCGCAGCCACGACAATGTCTGGTTTCGCGATGTGTCGCGACTGCGCTCGCGAGTATCGCGATCCTCGGAACCGCCGATTTCATGCGCAGCCGGTTTGCTGCCCGGCCTGTGGTCCGCGATTACGCCTAATCGGTCGCGACGGCGCGGTGCAGCCGGGCGATCCGATTAGCGCAGCCGCAGAACTGTTGCGCACCGCGCGAATCATCGCGATCAAGGGGCTCGGCGGTTATCACCTCGCCGCGCTGGCTCATAATGAGGCCGCGGTCGCGCGCCTCAGATCGCGCAAGAATCGCGAGGAAAAGCCCTTCGCCGTGATGGTGCCCGACCTGGCCGCAGCTCGGGTTCTGACTGAACTTGACCCGCTTGAAGAACAAAGCCTGGCCAGTTCGCGCAAACCGATCGTACTGCTACCGCGACGCGTCGAAGGCGCGCTCGCTCGCTCGGTGGCGCCGCGAAATCGATTCGTGGGACTGATGCTGCCCTACACTCCACTGCACCATTTACTGTGCGAGGCTCTGCGCGCACCGTTCGTTCTGACCAGCGGCAATCTGTCCGATGAGCCGATCGCGTATGACGACTCAGACGCGGTGCGGCGTCTGTCCGCGGTCGCCGATTTCTTCCTTACCCACGATCGTCCGATTCACACGCGCACCGACGATTCGGTGGTGCGCGTGATGCGCGGGCGTGAGACCCCGATTCGGCGATCGCGCGGATACGCTCCGCAACCGATCGGTCTACGATGGCGGGTTGAGCGGCCGATTCTCGGTTGTGGCGCGGAGCTCAAGAACACATTTTGCCTGGCGAAAAATCGCCACGCGTTCATGTCGCATCACATCGGCGATCTCGAAAACTTTCAGACCCTGCGCGCATTTCGCGACGGCATTGAGCACTACCGCAGGCTGTTCGAGATCGAACCGCATGTCGTCGCCTTCGATCTGCATCCGGAGTACCTGTCGACCAAGTACGCTCTAGAACTCGACGGCGTTGAGCTCGTCGGTGTCCAGCATCATCACGCGCATGTCGCCGCCTGCCTCGCCGACAATGGCGAGGAAGGACCCGCGATCGGAGTCGCGTTCGACGGCCTTGGCTACGGTCTCGACGGTACTCTCTGGGGCGGCGAATTCATGATCGCGGATCTGACGGCGTTTGAGCGAGCCGGTTATTTCGCGCCGGTTCCGATGCCCGGTGGCACTGCCGCGATCAAGCATCCGTGGCGGATGGCGGCTGCATATCTCGATGCGGTTTACGGCGCAGACATACCTAATCAATTGGAAGTGATCACGCGTCATCGGCAATGGAGCCAGATCGTGAGGCTCGCGCGGACGCGCCTCAATTCTCCGCTCACGTCCAGCGTCGGACGTCTGTTCGACGCGGTGGCGTCAATTCTTGGCGTGCGCGACTCAGTAACCTACGAAGGCCAGGCGGCCGTTGAGCTGGAGCAAATTGCGCGCGTCGACGAGCGCTTCGCTTATCCACTTCAATCGGCGACATCGCTGCCGTTCGTAGTATCGAGTACAGAACTGATTCGCGCCATCGTTGAGAATATCGAGGCCGGAGCTCCGACGGATGCTATCGCCGCGCGATTTCATAACACGCTTGCGCGAATTATCGTCGACGGATGCTGCGCGATTAGGGCTGAGCGCGGCGTCGCGCTGGTCGCGCTCAGTGGCGGCGTGTTTCAAAATCAGTTGCTCTTGACGCGAGCCCTCCCGATGCTGGAAGAAGCTGGCTTTCGAGTTTTAACGCATCGCCGTGTGCCGACCAACGACGGCGGGATCAGCCTGGGACAGGTTGCGGTCGCAGCCGCTCGCGATCGCGCGGCCGCAGCACGCGACCCGGAGAATGCTCGGTTGCCGGGATCACCTCAAGGAGCGCCACGCAGTGCATGAGCTCGCCGTGACAGAGAGCGTCGTAAGCGGCGTGTGCGAACACGTGAACGGCGCGAAAGTAACGCGTGTGGTGCTTCAGATCGGCAAGCTTTCCGGCGTCGTGCCTGATGCGGTGCGCTTTTGCTTCGACGTTTGTGCGGCCGGC
>DATJOQ010000313.1:0-2325 GCA_035506935.1 Binataceae bacterium (SeqCode)
CGTGCGGAGCGGTCGCGTATGCTTGCGGACGCACGCCGCGCAGGACCGGAAGGCTGGAGCGCGCGTTCTCCAACAATGCCGGGTCAAGCTCGACCGTGGTGGCGGCGAATTCGGCGGTACCAAGATTGGCGAGCACGCGGCCCCACGGATCGATGGCCATCGCGTGGCCCCAGGTTTCGAAAGCGTCCTGGGCGCCGTTGCGGCCGCGAATCGTGGCGGAGGCAAGAACATAGGAAGTATTCTCGATCGCGCGGGCGCGCAGCAGCACTTCCCAATGCTGCAGGTCGCCGGTCTTGAAGGTGAAGGCCGCGGGCACGAGGAACACCTCGGCGCCCGCCAGCGCGAGAGTGCGGTAAAGTTCGGGAAAGCGGACGTCGTAACAGATGGTGACGCCGATCTTGACGTCGTTGATCACGGCGATGAGCGGTTGCGTACCGGCGACTTCGACGCGCGAGGCCTGGAATTTCTGTCCGCCGATAGTCGCGTCGAACAGATGGATCTTGTCGTAACTGCCCGCGATCTCGCCGTCGGGAGCGATAATCAGCGCGGTGTTATGAACCGAGCCGTCGCGATTACGGTGCTTGAAACCGCCCAGTATCACGGCCGCGTCGATATCGCGCGCGCCCTGGCGCAGTGCGTCGATCTCAGGCGAGTCGATCGCCAAAGCGGCGGCGCGCATCTCGTCGTTGGTCCCGATCATCAGGCCGTTTTCCGGCAGCAGGACGAGGTCGGGCTTGTCCGGCGCGGCGGCGCGGATCAACTCGAGCGCCTTCTTCAGATTCGCGGCGACGTCGCGCGTGGCGTGCCACTGCGTGAGCGTCACGCGCAAACGGCGCGCGCGGTCGGGCTCAGGCATTGTCGGAATTCCTCTGCGGCAACATCATAATTGACCACGCGCATCCGCTGCCAGACGTCCAGGCGGCCCTCAGGCGATCGTTGCGCCCCATCCGGCGCCCACCTGACTCGCTAGCTCTCCACCACGCGACCCGCGATCACGACTGGCGCGCCGTCGATTTCGACGGTGCATCCACGCATCGGGATGTCGAGATGGGCCGGAGTGTGGCGATTGGCGAAGCGATTGGAACCAGTCGACCACATGAAGTTGCCGGCGGTGGAGCGCATTTCCTGGCCGAACAGGGTGCGCGGCTCGTAGACCTCGAACGCCGACCATCGCGCCGCCGGATGAAAACCCCATCCGACGTGCGACATGGCGTAGACGTTGGGATCCTTCCAGCTGTCGAAATAGTCGCGCAGCACGAAGGCGTCGGCGCCGGGTCCGCTGATATCTTCAATAAAGCCGTTTTTGATTCGCAGGGTTACCTGGTCGCGGATATAGCGCTGCCAGGGCAGGAAAACGTCGCCGGGCTGCAAAACGATCTTGCCTTGCGCGCTCCGATCGCGCGGGAAGCAGGCGATAAAACCGCTGGGCCAGTGATCCCATCGGCCGGGTTCGTCGACGTATCCCCACTGCATCGTGATCGGCAGATCGGAAGCGGAGATGTCGGCGGTGAGGTCGGTGCCGGCTTCGCTGGTGACGTGAAGCTTACTGCCCGCGCGCAATTTGCCGGCGCCGCTTTCGGCTGCGGCTCGCAGATCGGTATTTCCGATCAGGCGCTCGAGCACGTCGGCGGGTTCGGCCACGAACAGCATCCGCTTGCCGCGGCCGGTGATGCGCGTGCGCACGTCAGAATGGATCAGGCCGCCGACCGTGAGATCGAGCACCAGGTCGCATTCGGAGGCGCCGGCGAGCAGCGCGGGGACCTCGCGGCCGTCGCTCTTGTAGGGCGGCAGCAGCGGGTTCGAGAGACTGGAGGCGGTGAGCACGAGCGCGGCGGCGCCAAGGTCGTGAGCGGCCTCGACCGCGGCGGTGACGTAATCCTGCTTTTGGCCGAGCTCGCTGATTACCGCGACCGTCTCGCTGGGTTTGACCTTGCACAGGTTAAGTTGATCAACGAAGAGTTCGCGCAAGTTTTTCGACATAGGAGACCTTCCTTACGATCTGCGGTTAAGCGGTTAAATGGTCGCGCGTATCGCGCCTCCGTCGAGTTGCAGCGTGGCGCCGCTGGTGAACGCCGATTTGGGCGAGACCAGAAAGGCGACCGCCGCGGCGATTTCTTCGGGCTCGGCCCATCGCCCGAGCGGAATCTCGCGAACCGCACGCTCGGTTTCTTCGTCTGCGGAGGTATGATTCGCGGCGGCCTTGGCGGCCATGATGTTTTTCATCCGATCGGTGCCGGTGGCACCAGGCATCACCTGATTCACACGCACTTTGTGACGAGCCAGTTCAATCGCGATCTGCTTGGACATCGCCGAGATCGCCGATCG
>DATJOQ010000314.1:0-4083 GCA_035506935.1 Binataceae bacterium (SeqCode)
TCAGCTGGTGATAAAAAAGCGCGGCGTCGAGAACATCTTCGATCAACTCGCCGCCGGTCGATTCGCCGTAGCCGGGCAGATGCGGCGCGAATACCTTGAAGTCGCGACCAAGCTCCTCGAGAAACGGCGAGGTCTCGCGAAGACCCTGGGCGCCATGGAAGAAGAGCAGCGGCTCGCCGCTGCCCAGAATTTCCATTTCGATCGAGACCTTGCCGTCGCGGAGATTCTGCGTTGTCCTCACTTGTTCGAACCTCGCGCTTCAGCGGCGGCTGATGCATTCGCTCGCGCGCCGTTGCCTCCATTGAGGTCGGCGTGACCGATTGGCGCGGCCACGGCGCGCTCTGCTTCCGGCAATCGCTTCGGCGACCATCGATCCTCGTACTCCGGCCACAGATTGCGCATATGCGGCATCACCTCGCGCGCGAACAGCTCGGTGCTCTTGCGCGTCAGCTCCGGCGGCATCGATCCCATCTGGAACAACAACATCATGTGGCCGCATCGCAGATGCTTGGCCGCGTGCGTCAGCCGATCGAGCACGGTCTTGGGCGAGCCGGCGATCACGTAGCCGTCATCGATGAAGTTCTTCCACTTCAAGCCTTCGTGCTTGATCACGAGCTTGGTGCCGATACCCGCCATCAGGCCCGCTTTGACCGTGGTGACGGTGCGATAGCCCGGCGCGTCGATAAATTCGCTCGGGATGTGCAGGCATCGGTTGTAGAAGTAGTCCATGTGCGGACCGTAATCGCGCTCGGCCTGCTCGTCGGTTTCCGAAACCGCGACCACCTGCGCGAAACCGAGGCTGTACGGATTCAGCTCCTTGCCCCGCTGCGCCATCGTGTTCCAGTAACCGTCGGCCACCAGCTTGCCGCGGATGTATCCGAAGAAGGAGAGAAACGAATACTGATAGTCGTGCTTTGCGCAAAAGTCCCAGGTCTCAACCGAGCCGCCGCCTGGAATCCAGACCGGCGGATGAGGCTGCTGCAGCGGCTTGGGCCACAGATTTACGTAGCGCAGCTTGGTGAACTTGCCGTTGAACGCGAACATCTCCGGATTGGTCCACGCCTTGATAATCAGATCGTGCGCCTCGTAGTACTTCTCGCGAATCGTGGCGGGGATTTCGCCGTAGCAGAAGTTTGAGTCCATCGAAGTGCCGACGGGAAAGCCCGCGACCAGGCGGCCGCCGCTCAGCACGTCGAGCATCGCGAATTCTTCCGCCACGCGAATCGGTGGATTGTAGAGCGCGATCGAGTTGCCCAGCACCACGAGGTTGGCGTGAGTGGTGCGCCGCGCGAGCGCCGCCGCCATCAGATTCGGCGACGGCATCATCCCGTAGGCGTTCTGATGATGCTCGTTGACGCCGATATTGTCGAAGCCCATCTGGTCGGCGAATTCCAGCTCGTCTAAGAATTCGTTGTAGAGCCCGTGCCCGACTTTGGGATCGTAAAGTTTGCGCGGAATGTCCACCCAGACGCTGTGGTACTTTTCGGTGAAGTCGGCCGGCAGGAACCGGTACGGCATCAGATGAAACCAGGTGAACTTCATTTGCGCCTCCCTGCGAGCGGATCGATAACGGCGCGAGCTGAGCGCTCGCGCCGTTCGGATTGCTGTACTCTGTTACGCGCCGACTACGAACGAGCAGCAGGCGGTGCCGCTGCCACCAATATTCAGGATGCCGAACTTCCTGGCGTTTTCGACGCCGTAATCTCCGGCTTGGCCGGTGACCTGCTTATACGCGTCGAGCATCTGGCGCACGCCAGTTGCGCCAACCGGATGGCCAGCGCCGATTAGTCCGCCGCTCGGATTAACCGGAATGCGCCCGTCGATTTCGATCGAGCCGTCTTCGATCGCCCGCCACGACTGGCCCGGCTCGGTGATTCCGAAATGATCGATCGCCATGTACTCGGACGTGGTGAAGCAGTCGTGAGTCTCGATACCGGAGAGATCGTTTACTGAGCCGATACCGGCGCGCTTGAAGGCGTCGACAATCGCCTGGCGCGTATGCGGCAGCACGTAAGCTTTGTCGCGGCTTTGCGCGATTTTTTTGTCGAATTCGATCGGCGCCGTACGATGGCCCCAGCCGAGGATGCGCGGGATTTTATCGAGCTCGCGATTGCGGCGCTTGGCGTATTCAGCGGCGAACTTCGCAGACGCCAGAAAGATCACCGCGGTGCCGTCGGTCACCTGCGAACAGTCGCTCACCTTGATGCGCCCGCCGATCACCTTGCTGTACTTGGCCTGCTTGGTGAAGTCTTCGTCCTTGAACCAATCGCGCGTCTGCGCCATCGGGTTGCGCTTGGCGTTGGAGAAATTGATGGTCGAAATGCGGGTCAGGTATTCATCCTTCAAGCCGTAGCGTTTGTCGTATTCGTCGCCGAGCTTGCCGAATACCTTCGGAAACGCGAACTCGATTCCCTTGGATTCGCGCTCGTACCAAGATGCCGTTCCGAGGTAATCGCCACCGGTCGCAGGATCCACGGTTTTCATCTGCTCCATACCAACCACCGCCGCCAGATCGTATCGTCCCGCTTCGATTTCCGCCGAAGCCGCCAGGATCGCCATCGATCCCGACGCGCACGCTGCCTCGTGACGGCTGGTAGGGATGCCGGCGAAGACCGGGTCGGCTTCAAGGAAGAAGGCGCCCAGCAGACCTTGCTTGGCGTAAAGCTCGGCGGCGAAGTTGCCGATATGGGCCGTCTCGATTTCCTTGGCCTCCAGACCCGTAGACTCGAGCCCGGACAGCACCGCTTCGCGCATGAAGGCGGAGAAATGCTTTCCTTCCTTCATCCAGTTGCGGGCAAAGTCGGTCTGGGCTCCGCCCAGAATATAAACCGGGGGTGATTTGGTCATCGATCGCTCCTTGTCACGAACGCTGCTCTATCTTTTAGCACGTTTTGCAGGGTGAATGCGCCCGTCCCCGCGCATCGTATTCGATTAGCAGACCTGCTGGATAGCTGACTTAAAGTTAAGTCTCATTTGAGAAAATCCCACTGCCCAAGCGGCTATGTTTACTGGAACATATTCGCCTAGAATACCTAATCAATGAAAGCGAAATTACAGGGCGATTTGAAGACCGCGATGAAGTCGGGCGACAAGCTGCGCGTGATGACCATCCGCGGCATCCTGAGCGAAGTCACCCGGATCGAGAAAGACGTCTGCCGCGAGGCCAACGAAGCGGAGATCGTTCAGGTGATCAAGCGTGAGCGGGCTCGCCGCGATGAGGCGCTTGAATTCGCGCGCAAGGGCAAACGCGACGATCTGATCGCGCAAAACGAGGGAGAAGCCAAAATCCTCGATGAATACATGCCGAAGGCGGTGGGCCAGGACGAAATCAAGGCTGCGATCGCCGGCCAGATAGAGTCGGGCGTCAATCAGATGGGGCTGATCATGAAGGCGCTGAAAGAGCAGTTCGGCGCAAGGCTCGACGGCAAAATCGCCAGCGATCTGGTTAAACAGGCGCTCGCGCCAAAGTAGGTCCGCACATGGCAAACGGCAAAGTGCATCCATTCAAGGTCGACATCCCCGAAGCGGTGCTGGCCGATCTACGTGAGCGGCTTCAACGCACGCGATTTCCCGGCGAGCTGGAAAATTCAGGATGGGAGTACGGCAGCAATCTCGCCTACATGAAAGAGCTGGTCGAGTATTGGCGCACGCGCTACGACTGGCGCGCGAACGAGCGCGAGCTGAACAAGTATTCGCATTTTCGCGCCGAGGTCGACGGCTTCGGCGTTCATTTTATCCATCAGCCAGGACGCGGTCCGAATCCGAAGCCGCTGCTGTTGCTCCACGGATGGCCCGGTTCGGTCTACGAATTCCAGCAGATCATTCCGATGCTGACCGATCCGGCGGCTCATGGTGGCGATGCGAAAGATTCGTTCACGGTGATTGCGCCTTCGCTGCCGGGCTACGGCTTTTCCGACCATCCGCGCAAGGGAATGAACATCAAGGAAATGTCGGCGATCATCCTGAAGCTGATGACGACGACGCTCGGCTACGATCGGTTCGCGACGCAAGGCGGCGATTGGGGCGCGGTGGTCGCTTCGTGTATCGGCTACCAGTACCCGTCGAATGTGATCGGAGTTCATC
>DATJOQ010000315.1:0-5929 GCA_035506935.1 Binataceae bacterium (SeqCode)
GTGCTGATATCGTCACCGTTTTGATCGTAATTCGGATTGAAGCTGGAGCCACCAACAGACGTGACGTTCGGATCGGCAGATAACTCGTTTACGCCGCGCGTAGTCCCGGGTACGCACTCGGTCTGCTTCGAATTTAAAACAAAAGCCGCCGCACCGACGTCGTCGGAGGCGATCAGAATAGATTGGCCCTGGGCTGCGGCTTGGGCGGCAATTGGATCATAGGTGCCAGTGTAAAAGGAGTCGTTGTAACCGCAAAGGCCGAAGCTGACGCTGATCACCGGACAGGCGTTGTCGCTGACCGCCCTGCGAATCCCGTCGAAGATCGAGCCGTTCACCGTGTTGTTGTTGTCGCCGAGATAAAAGTTGACCGAGGTGCCGGGAGCCGCGGCGTGCGCCCATTCGATATCGAGCAGCGACTCGGGCTCGTCGCTGGTTATCCCGGGATTGGTATACGTGCCGTTCTTGTTGCTCGAAAGGACCACGTTGACGGTCTCGGTCGGCACGCCGAACGTGGTATTAAACATGGCGACGGCGCTGGCAAGAAAGTTCGAATCGCCCACGATCGCGATACATCCGGAGCCGGTAATCCCGGAATTCAGCAGCGGATTTGCGTCGTAAAACGTGTAGACGTCATTGGGCGCGAAGGCCGTCACTCCGTTGTGGGTGGTTTCAGGCTGGGCGATTCCCTCGGATTGGGTCGCGCCGGAATCCTTGAGCATCGCGAGCTTAAGATTGTCGGTCGTGCTGTGCGCGGCTGTTATCGGTCTGCTGGTTGCGAGCTTTTTTTTTAGCGCTACCGCGGCGCGCATGTTGTCGAGACCCTGGATCGAAGCGATTACGTTCTGGAATCGAGCGGGAATCTGCGGATCGCGATCATTGGCGAATATGCTGTCCCCCATCGATAGCTGATGCACTGCGAAGGTGCTCTCGACCAGCGAGACCGGGCCACTCACGCGGATATAACGCGCCGCAGGATTGCTCTCGACGATGGTAAAGCCCTGCTGCGAGAGCCAGTCGGACACGGCCTTGAAATCTTCAGGGGTGGGGCCGAATTGCGCGTTGAACTCGTCGGGCGTGAGCCAGTGGCGATAATTGGGCGACCCAGGCTGCTGCTGCTCGGCCTGCAGTTTGGCCAGAGCGGACGGATTTCGCAGCGCAAAGGTTATCTCGAGCGTGAGTTCCTTTTGCGGATCGAGCGGTCCCTGGATTTGCGCGGATTCAATCTTCGGATGGTTGCCGACCAGCGGTACGGTCTGCGCCCTCAGCGTCGCGGCGCTCAATACGATCGCGAGCGATACGAAAACAGCCAGACGGGGCATTGCGTTTCTGCAAACTTTTCTTTCCGACACTGTTCCAACTCACTTCCGCTCGCGGAGCGCGTGCTCGGCGCGAGCAGGCACGCGTGCGCCTTGAAGAATGAGTACGGTTATTCGTCAAAATGGGTTTCAGCGGAGCCGTCCATCGGCATCAGTGTATATGCGCCAACGACTGACAGTGAAGCAAAATAATTGTTACTACCGATTGATAATTAATGTTCCAATCGGGATAGAATCGAGGTCACCATGGAAAACCCACTCGCCGCCGACACGACGGCGTAATCCAAGATGGTTAGAGGCATCGTCGTTTTCGTCATCCTAGCGGCTATCGCCGGCGCGCTGGGTTATCGATGGTATCAGCAGAACCTCGAGCTCCAGCAGCATCAGCAGGAGCAGCTCGATCAGCTGAATCAGCGGGTCAAAAAGATGCAGGATGAAAACGCAACCCTCAAGTCCCAGCTCGCCAAGGTGCAGGACGAGGAGGGAAGGCTGGCGATCGCCAACGACATGCTGACCAAGGCGATCGAGCAGTCGAAACTAACCGGCAAGGCGGCGGAGAAGCCGCTCAATCTGCCTTACCCGCCCAAGTGACGAGGGCGAATTTCTGAGGATTTCGCTGGCAGCTATAGCGCGCCGCTACTTTTCGGATCGAGGCGCCAACACGTAGCGCTGCCATTCCGCCAGATGGCTTAGCGAACGAAGCCCGGCCATGCGATCGAGATAGACTTCGCCCTTAAGATGGTCGGTTTCGTGCTGGATCACGCGCGCGTGAAAGTCGCGCGCGACAAAATCCATCGACTCGCCGTTTCGGCCCAGTGCCTGAACCCGCAACTCTTTGAACCTCGGCACCACGCCGCGCATGTCCGGGATGCTCAAGCATCCTTCCCACTCATCGACCGTAATCTTGTCGAGCACGCTTACAACCGGATTGATTATCACGGTGAGCGGCACCGGCGGGGCGTCGGGATAGCGCGGGTTGTCGGCAACTTCGAGCACCGCGATCTGCAGCGATAGATGCACCTGCGGAGCGGCCAATCCGACACCGCTGTATTCGTGCATCGTTTCGATCATATCGTCGAGCAGGGCCTGGAATTCCGGCCGCGCGATCTGATCGGGCGGCACCGGCTTGGCGGGGGTGCGAACCGCGGGATGCCCCAAGCGGGCGACTTTAAGAATCATGCCTCGTGACTCCGCCTGATTTAGCTTCGAGCTTCAGTTAGCCGCGCTGCGGCGCGCTTCGACCGCGCCTCTAATCGCCGGTACGATTTCACTGAGCGGCGTCCCAGTAGGAAAAACTCCGGCGACGCCCATTTTCTTCAAGGTGTCGACATCGGCCTCGGGAATCGTGCCGCCGACGAACACCGCGATTTCGTTCTCGCGGCCGACCGCGGCAAGCCCTGCCATCACCTTTTCCGTGAGCGGCAGATGCGCGCCCGACAGAATACTGAGGCCGACCGCCTCGACGTCTTCCTGCACCGCGGCATTGACGATTTCCTCGGGACTATGGCGCAGGCCGGTATAGACCACCTCCATCCCGGCATCGCGCAGGGCGTAGGCGATAATTTTTGCGCCGCGGTCGTGCCCGTCGAGACCCGGCTTGGCGACCATCACGCGAATCGCGCTTCGTTCCATCTAAATCCTCAGAGGCCAACCGGCTCCTTGAATGTTCCGAACTCTGAGCGCAGGACGCCGCAAATCTCGCCGACGCTGGCGTAGGCCTTCACCGCCTCGCTGATCGCCGGCATCATGTTGTCCTTGCCGCGCGCCACCTCGCGCAGCTTCGACAGCGCCGTTTTGACGCGGCTGTTGTCGCGGGTCGCGCGCACCCGCGCGAGGCTCTCGCGCTGGCGATCGGCGGCAGCGTTGTCAGATTGATACAGCTCGAGCCGGCGCTCCGGCTCGGGTCGTGCGAAGCGATTCACTCCCACCACCACCTGCTCGGCGTTTTCGACACGTTTCTGGAAACGATACGCCTCGACCGCGATCTCTTTCTGAATGAAGCCGTTCTGGATACACGCGACCATCCCGCCCAGGCTCTCGATCCGCTCGATAATCGTGCGCGTCTCGCGCTCAACCTTATCGGTCAAGGCTTCCACGTAGTAGGACCCGCCGAGCGGATCGGCGACATTGGAGACGCCGGTCTCGTAGGCCAGCACTTGCTGCGTGCGGAGTGCGATCTCGGCGGTCTGTTCGGTTGGAATCGCGAAGGGCTCGTCCCAGGCCGCGGTGAACATCGATTGTACGCCGCCGAGCACGGACGCGAGCGCCTGATAGGCCACGCGCACGATATTGTTTTGGGGCTGCTGCGCGGTCAGCGTGCTGCCGCCGCAGACCACGCCGAAGCGGAACATCTGCGCGCGTGGATCGCGCGCGCCGAACCGCTCTTTCATCAGGCGCGCCCACAGCCGGCGGCCCGCGCGATATTTCGCGATCTCCTCGAAGAAATCGTTGTGGGTGTAGAAGAAGAAGCTGATCAGCGGCGCGAAGTCGTCGACCTTGAGACCGCGATCGATACAGCGCTGCACGTAAGTAAGCCCGTCGGCCAGCGTGTAGGCGAGGTCCTGCACCACGGTCGCGCCGGCGTCGTGGAAGTGCGCGCCGGCGACGCTTATCGGATTGAAGCGCGGCGCATGCGTGAAGCAATGCTCGATCGTATCGACGATCAGGCGCAGCGAGGGCTCCGGCGGAAAAATCCAGGTGCCACGTGACACGTACTCCTTCAGGATATCGTTCTGAGTGGTGCCGGTGATCTTGTCCGGCGGAACTCCCTGGCGCTCGGCCACGGCCAGATACATCGCGAGCAAAATCGACGCGGTCGAATTGATCGTAAACGAGGTGCTGATCCGATCGAGCGGGATTCCCTCGAACAGAATCTCCATATCGGCCAGCGTGTCGACCGCCACGCCGACCCGTCCGACGTCGTCCGCCGCCTCAGGATCGTCCGAGTCGAGACCGAGCTGGGTCGGGAGATCGAGCGCGACCGAAATACCAGTCTGCCCCTGCTCGAGCAGCCATCGATAGCGTTGGTTGGATTCCTTGGGGGTCGCGAAGCCGCTGTATTGGCGCATGGTCCACAAGCGTCCGCGATGCATCGTTGGCTGCACACCGCGCGTGAACGGGTATTCACCCGGCAGGCCGATATCGTTAAGCGGATCGTTATCGCGGAGACTCTGCGGGGTATACAGGATATCAAGTTCGAGGCCGGACGAAGTCTTGGCCGGCGGGATATCACGCCGGGCAACGCGCTCGCGCCATTGCCGCTCGGCGGCCGCAAAAGCGTCGTCGACGCCACCGTTGCGGATGGTATCGGCGCCGCCTGATCCTGCACGCTCTCGCTCGATTTCCAGTTCTTTCGCCATAAACGATTAACTCCGTGGTTCAGCGTCCGCGGAAATTCGGCGCGCGGCCTTCTTTGCGCGCCGCCAGTGCCTCCCAATGGTCTTCGGTCATCCAGGTGCGCGCGAACAGATCGGCTTCGAACGCGATAGCCTGCTCGCCTTCCAGATGCTCGCCTTCGTCGACCGCGCGTTTGATTGCGCGCACTGCCAGCCGCGGATTGCGCGCGATCTGTCCTGCCAGTCCGAGTGTCGCGGGAATCAAATCGGCGGGCGCGACCAACCGGTCAGCTAATCCGATCCGAAGCGCTTCGGCGGCGTCGATCAGCTCGCCCGTGCACAAGAGCGTCAGCGCACGCGCGCGGCCGATCAGATGGACCAGGCGGCGCCTTCCGCCCCAAGCCGGAGTGATGCCGATCGTGACCTGCTTGAATCCGAAGTGCGCGGTTTCGCTTACGATGCGGATGTCGCAAGCGAGCGCCACTTCGCATCCGCCACCGATACTGTCGCCGTTGATAGCGCCGATCACGGGCACCGGCAAACCCGACAGCCGCGCCATCAGGCGTTGCATCGTGCGCGACATCGTGGCCGCGGCCTCGAAGGTGGTTAACTGCTCGAAGGCTTTCAAATCGCCGCCGGCGACGAAGGTTCGGGTCCCGCTGGCAGTGAGCACTATCGCGGCTACTTCGGACGAGGACTCAATCCAATCGAGCACGCGCCCGAGTTCGGCCATCGTGGGCAGGCCGATAGCGTTGTGCACCTCGGGCCGATTGATGGTTATGGTCCCGACGCCGTCGCGCTCGGTGTAAAGCAGATCCTTTAGCTCATGCGGAAAGGGCGCCGACGCAGTGGTTGTTGCCATGCTTTCGGATCCCGCCGCAGGCGCGTTCGATTGGTTACCGTCAGCAGCCACGCATCACCTGACCCATTGTCCTGCAATTCTGTCGTAGGTGTAGTCCATTTTGCCGGTTTTATTTCGAATCCCCGTCGTTACCGCGTCCGGCACAACCGTTTTTCTATAATGCAACCAAGACCATCGGCTTTAAAAGGGCGCAAACAACGATTTCGTCACGATAGGGCCGGGCGCCAGAAGCTGGGCGAGTCGTCGAAATTCGTCCTGCCGCGATTCGCAGGACCCTGGCTGGCTGCTCGAGACCGCCCCGTTAGCACATCATGGCTGGCCTTGTGAGCAAATTTTTGACGGAAGTCGATTCAGTGCTTCTCAAAGACGTCTTTTCTCTGGCCAAAACGCCCAAAAAAATGTTAACTCAATGTGCA
>DATJOQ010000316.1:0-6416 GCA_035506935.1 Binataceae bacterium (SeqCode)
TCGGGAAGAACGCCGATCAAAAATGTCGGCACTGCCATCAAGGCGATGGAGAGAGTGAGAGCCGTTTCCCGGGAATCGTTGTCACCGATGTAGCCAAATAAAACCGCACCCAGCGGGCGTGTCAGGAATCCCGCGGCGAAGACCCCGAACGCGGCAAGGGTCGAAGTCACCAGGTTTTCTGAAGGAAAGAAGTGCCGTCCGATGGCGATCGCAAAGTAGCCGTAGACGGTGAAGTCGTACCACTCAAGGATGTTGCCGACGGTGGCGGCCAGGAAGATCCGGCCGTGACCAAGTTCAGCTTCAAATTCTGTAGCCGCCGCACTTACGCTCGCCATCGCTCGCCTCCCGCAGAGCAGAGTCGCAATTTACGATTGGCCCACCGCTCACGGCAAGCCAGAGGTCGACAAGCCGGAGCCTGGAACGGTTTTGTACGATTTTATCTGCCGCCGTAAATGATGCTAGCTTCGGTTTCGCGGAGGTGGAGTGGAGTATCGAGCCACGCTGTGGCGCACGACGAAAGAACACCGAGGAGGTCTGGTCATGCGGAAATGGATCGATCTGAACAGCGACATGGGCGAATCGCTAGGCAACTACGTCCTCGGACGGCCGGAAGAAGTAATGAAGCTGATCACGCATGCCAACGTGGCGTGTGGATATCACGCGGGCGATCCGACCTGGATGCGCCGTACGGTGGAGTGGGCAAAGAAATACAACGTGACCCTCGGAGCCCATCCGGGATTCCCCGATCTGATGGGTTTCGGAAGGCGCGTGATGAACATCAGCCATGACGAGGCCCGCGACTACGTGATCTACCAGGTGGGTGCGCTTAAGGCGTTCGCCGACCAGGCCGGGGTTAGGCTCGAAGCTGCCAAGCCGCACGGCGCGTTCTACGTATGGGCGCAGCAGAAGGAGGAAAACGCGCGCGCGGTGTTCGAGGGGTTCAAAGCCGTCGATCCGGAGCTGGTGCTATATCTGGCGGCGTTGCCACGCTATCCGATGGTGGAAACCGCCGAAAGCATGGGCTTCCGTGTGGTCAAGGAATTTTATCCTGGTCTGGTTTACGCCGACGACGGAACGTTGACGATCAAGCGCAGCTATGGCGAAGAGAAGCTGGAGGAAATCGTCGACTTAGTGATGGAGTTCGCGCTCGAAGGCAAAACCACTTCGAGCAGCGGCAAGAAGATCGCGGTCGACGCGGACAGCGTCTGCGTGCACGGCGACGTCGTGAACGCACCCGAGGTGGTCAAGGGATTGAGAGACGCGCTCGGACGAGCCGGAATCGAGGTGCGGAGCGCGCTGCGCGCGTCCGAGGGAATGCGTAACTAGCCAAGGCCGAAATGAGAGTGGTGCGCGGAACACGGCTCGCGCGGCGGGCGGTTTCCTGAACGAAGCGACGGGTGGATGCAATGGAGAGTCGTTACGACTACGGCGGCGATGAATACATATTCGTGAGTTTCGACATCGAGATGAGCCTTGAAACCAACTTCAAGATCCTCTCGGTATGTCAGGAGATCGAACGCCAACAGATCACCGGAGTGATCGAGGTTATCCCGGCCATCACTTCGTACCTGATTCATTTCGAGCCAGAAGAAATTCATCCGCAGAAGCTGATTGGGCATCTTCGAGAGCTAGAGCACAAGGCCGAGCACATGGAATCACTGAGTTCGCGCCTGGTCGATATACCGGTTCTCTACGATGATCCCTGGACCACGGAGTGCGCGAAACGTTTCGTCGATCGTCATCAAGATCCTTCGGTCACCAACCTCGAGTACCTGATGCGAATCAACGGGTTCACCAGCAAGGAGGAGTTTATCGCGGCCCACTCGCGCATCCCGTACTGGATCGTGGCGATAGGCTTCGTTCCCGGCACCGCGCCGGGCTATCAAATGGTGCGGCGGGAAAACGCGATGCAAGCGCCGAAATATCTGCGACCGCGGACCGATACGCCGGAGCGTGCGGTATCGCATGGCGGCGCTTTTCTCGCAATTTATCCCGTGCGCGGCCCGGGCGGCTATCAATTGATTGGGATTACGCCGGTACCGATCTATGACCCGACCGGCAGCCTGGTCGATCTGCGCGAGAAATACATTCTGGGCGAGGCCGGCGATCGCTGGAAGCTGCGGCCGATCGGCATGGACGAATTCGAGTCAATTCGCGCGCAGGTGGAAGACGGCACCTATCGCTACCGGATCGTAAAGCAGGAGTTTCGTCCCGCCGAATACCTCAACGACCCTGAATCTTATCTGAAGCGGCTGCAGGCCGAAGCCGAGCGATGCTGAGAATTCTTCAGTCCGGGCTTGAAACCACGGTCCAGGATCTCGGCCGCTATCAGTGGTACCGAATCGGTATGCCACCGGCCGGAGCGATGGATCAATTTTCGTTTCGGGTCGGCAATCTGCTGGTGGGCAATCCGAAGGAGGCCGCCGGCCTGGAGATCACCTTTCAGGGGCCTGAGATCGAGACCACCGACGATGCGATAATCGCGGTAACTGGGGCCGACATCGATCTTCGCATCAACGGAGCGCCCGCTCAGCAATGGACCGCGCTTTACGTGCCGCGCGGTAGCAACATCTCATGCGGCGCGGTGCAGCGAGGGGTGCGAGCCTACCTTTGCATTGCGGGAGGTATCGATATTCCGCCTCGCCTCGGCAGCCGCTCAACCTATATGCTCGGGCGATTCGGTGGAATAGAAGGTCGGCGGCTTACGGCGAATGATGCGCTCCCGGTGGGCAATTGGACATCGAACGCCGAAGCCCTGGTCGGCAGGCAAATTCATCGCGGGCTGATTCCCGAGCTGGAACCCGAGACCGAACTGAGGATCGTAATCGGGATGTGCGCCGATCGCCTGGTGGATGAGAGCCTGGAGGAGTTCCTGAGCGCCAGATGGCAGGTATCTTCGGAGTCGAATCGAGTCGGCTACCGGCTTAAAGGGCCGCGCTTCACCTTCAGGGATCGCGAGCAGCCGTTCGGTGCGGGCTCCGATCCTTCTAACGTCGTCGACCTGGGTTATCCAGTGGGCTCGATTCAGATTCCGGGCGGCCAAGAAGCGATTTTACTGTTACGAGATGCGGTGACGCTCGGCGGTTATGCGACTATCGGCACCGTTATCCAGTGCGATCTAGACCGCGCCGCGCAAGCAGAACCGGGCTCGCGAGTGAGGTTCCGTGCGGTAGATATCGAGGGCGCTCTGCGGGCGCGCGCCGAGTACAAGGAAGGACTCGCGCGAGTAGCGAATTCCTTGGCCTTGTTCGACCAGCTCGATCTGCTCGGACAGTGACTCATCTGATTTCGAGGACGAACTCAGATTTGGGCCGATCCGCCGTCAACAAACAGCTCGCTGCCCGTGACATAGCTGCTCTCGTCGCTGGCTAGAAACACCACTGCATTGGCAATTTCCTCGGGTGTGCCCAAACGCCCCATCGGTACGCCGGCCACGAGGCCGCTTTTTAGTTGTTCGCCGGATTGTCCCGATTGCACCAGACCGTCGAGTCCCGGAGTGTCGATCGGTCCTGGACTGATCGCGTTTACTCGAATTCGCCGATCTTTCAGATCAAGCGTCCAGTTGCGCGCGAAGGAACGCACCGCCGCCTTGGTCGCGGCATAAACGCTGAGTGCCGGAGCACCGGTTGAAGCGACGATCGACGCGTTGAGAATTATAGAGCCTCCGTCAGGAATCAGCGGCAGGGCTTTCTGCACGGTAAACAGGAGGCCCTTAACGTTGACGTCGAAAATATGGTCGTAATGCTCTTCGCTGATACTTCCCAGGGGCGCCATTTCGGCAACCGCGGCGTTGGCAAACAGGATATCGATCCGACCCTTCTGGGCTTTTACCGTGCTGTAGAGCCTGTCCAAATCAGCGACCTTAACGACATCGCCCTGAACCGCGGTGACGTTTGCGCCGATTTCCTTCACTACCGAATCGAGTTCAGGTTGACGGCGCCCAGTGATGAAAACGTACGCGCCCTCGGACACAAACTTCTTCGCTGTCGCACGGCCGATTCCACTGTTGCCGCCGGTGATGACCGCCACCTTGCCGTCGAGTCTCTTACTCATCGCGCTTTCTCCTCGATCGATTAGTCAGAGCTCTACGAGATTGAAGTGATAGAGACGGGGCGCGTCACGCCCCGCCTCATATCGTACGCCGAATCTAGCCGATCTCGTCGCTCGGTCTGCGTACGCAAACCTGCTGCCGCGGCAAATTCCTCAGCGGATCATCCCGGCGCTAACCCAGATGTGCATCATCGCGGCGAACGCGCTGATCGCAAACGCGAGACTGAACACGACACCCATCAAGGTGACCGACCGATCGTGCGAGCTCGGGGACTCGACGGGCGCAATAGCGGACACCGGCGCAAAACGCTGGCGGTTTTCGGGTCGCCGGATCGCGCTGGCGCCTCTCTCGCTAGGAAACGACGCTGCATCGGTCTGAATTTGAACTTTGTTTTTGTTAAACACGGTCCTACCCTCCTCGACGTTTCATCGAATCAACGGAAATTCTTTTGAAGCCGGCCTCGATGCTTCATCGACATCTACAACACCGGCACTTCCAATTTGTGAGATGGTGCAGGTTGCGGAAGCACGAACCCGCTGCTCTTTCATCTCCACGGCTACATCAGTCTCAAGGTTGATCTATTCAAAACCTGTGACGATCGTTTGGGAGCTACAGCAACCGCGATGCCATAAGCGGATTGTCGCTTTCTCGCTAAAGATTGTTGGCGGCTCGCTGCTTGAAACGGTCGAGAACCGTCGCATTCTGCAAATGCGTCTGCAAAACGCGAACTAGCTTTTTGATCGATCGCGGAAGTTTGAACTGTTGCTTAAGCGTGGCGAGCCGAAGAAGAAGATTTGATCGGCATCGGGATTGCTGAACTAGATCGACAAAGCGGAGGAAAAAAAGATGGAAGCCGAATCAATAACGACAGTAGCGTCGCCGTGCGCTCAGCCATTGCCGGAGAATGAAGTTCCGATGATAAACACGATCGCGATGTGTCTGGGCAACGACCACAGAAAGTTGAATGAACGTATCATGCGGTTGGCTTTGGCTGCCGCGCGACTTGCCAGAGATCCCGACGACGTCGCCTCGAATCGGCACGCCGCGGAGACCTGGGACGAGATACAGCGCGACCTGTGGCCGCATCTGCAAATCGAGGACAGCCTGCTGTTCTCGTGGGGCAGGGCCCGTCACGCGCTGTCTGAACCGGTGCTCGACGAACTGAAAACGGAGCGTGAGGATCTGCGGAACTTGATCGCTACATTGCCGAAGATGTCGTCAGAGGCCGCCGGCGAGCCCCAGCCGCCTACAGATGGTGGCTACCCGGCGCAGACCTGGATAGCTCTAGCGCGCACGCTCGACTCTCACGTGGAGCGATTTGATCGCGAGATCCTGCCCTTGATTCTCCGCGCGCTGTTTAACACTAGAGTCTCAAAATCGTGAACCCGATGCGCTTTACCGGACTATCGGTAATGTTGGACCGCTGAGTTGGCTAGCTTCGGCATCCGAGCGAACGTCATCAGTCCTGGACCAACGGAGACGCCCATGGTCAGTGTCGGGGCTAAAGAATCTGCGGAGGGTACAAGCGCTTACTTCCGGAAGATGATCCCAATGGGGCGACTTGGAAAAGCAGATGAGATTGCATCGGCAGCGGTATTCCTCGCTTCCGACGAAAGCAGCTTCATCACTGGCATCGACCTGCCAGTAGACGGTGGCACCGCCTCCAGGTAAGCGGCCAAGTGCGCAATTCCGAATTTATTGACACCGGAGACCTACCGTTTGACGCGCTCTCGCAAAATCGGCCGGGCTCGAGATCGTGACAGCATAAGCGGCCGAGCAACCAGAAATTAATTTTCTTTGCACCGAGCTCCGGTTTGGACTAGGCTCGCACCAGATAGAGCCTAACAGCCAAACGGGAAAGCTCGTGCGATTGAACAGGAATTTCTGGAGCACAACGATCCTTGCTGCTGCACTAAGCGTCTTTGCTGGCGGCGCGTACGCGCTGGAGCAGCCCCCGGGAACCACGAGCGTCGCTGAACATTGCCCCGCCTACGCCTCTCACGTCAAAGCCGCGCGCTCCTACCTTGCTCGCGGCGAGCGCCAGCGCGCGTTGGACGAGTTCCTTGAGGCGCGCAAAGCTCTTGAGATGTGTATCGAGAAAGATGAAGAGGCCGAAAACCAGACGGCGTCGGTCTTCGGCCTCATTCCGAGCCCCAATTCAGATTAATCGGAGCGTTCTCCAACTAGCGCAAGAGGGCGCGGTCGACTGTTGCCGGCGCAACATCCTTGCGCTGTTGCAGTTGATCGATCACGTTGTTGAGCTGATCGAGCTGCTGGCGCGCTTGCCGGCCGTACCAGTCGTGACGCCGGTTCGATTCCTGTTCGACTTCGACCTGTGCCGACTGTAGTCGTTCGATCTGTTGCG
>DATJOQ010000317.1:0-4793 GCA_035506935.1 Binataceae bacterium (SeqCode)
TTCCTCCGAATGGGATAAGAGCGAGAAGTTTCCGCGCCGCGTGATCGAGCAGCTCGGCGAGCTGGGCTTTCTCGGCGTGGCGTTTTCCGAGCGATTCGGTGGCGGCGGCGCCGACACGCTCTCACAGGTGCTGGTGATCGAGGGCCTCTCGCGCTACGACGCCTCGATCGGTCTCACCTGCGCAGCACACATGGGGCTTTCGAGCGGCCATATCGCGATGTTCGCTGCCGACGAGAGCCGCGATCGCTATCTTCCCGAGATGCTTGCGGCAAAAAAGATTGGAGCATGGTGCCTGACCGAACCGAGCTCCGGATCGGACGCCGCAGCGATGCGAACTCGCGCGGTGCGCAGCGGCGACAGCTACATGATCAACGGCAGCAAGATTTTCATCACCAACGGCAGTGTCGCCGACGTTTACGTGGTGATGGCGGTGACCGATTCGAATCGCGGCCGTGACGGCATCTCGGCGTTTATCGTCGAGCGCGGAGCGGCAGGGCTCTCCAACGGACGCAAGATCGAGAAGCTCGGCCTGCGCGCTTCCGATACCGCCGAAGTGATCTTTGACAATGTCAAAGTGCCGGCGCGCGACCTGATCGGAAATGCTGGCGAAGGCTATCGCCAGACGCTCAAGGTGCTGGAAGGCGGCAGAATCGGAATCGCCGGCTTCGCGATCGGAATCGCGCGCGGCGGTCTCGAGGAAGCGACGGCGTACGCGCGCGAGCGCAAGCAGTTCGGCCGCCCGATCTCGGACTTCCAGGCGATCCAGTGGATGCTGGCGGACATGGCCACGCGAATCGAGGCGTCGTGGATGCTGACCTGCCGTGCGGCTGCGCTTAAGGATCGCGAGCAGCCGTTTGCGCGCGAGGCGGCGATGGCGAAGCTGTACGCGTCGGAAACCGCGATGTGGGCGACGACCAAGGCGGTTCAAATCCACGGCGGCTACGGCTACATGAGCGACTTTCCCGTCGAGCGCTACATGCGCGATGCCAAGCTGGCGGAAATCGGAGAAGGCACCAGCGAAGTGCAGCGCATGATTATCGCGAAGTCGCTGCTGCGCGAAGGCTATCTTCCTTAGGTAAGTCGTAAATTGGTTTTCTTGTCATCCTGAACCAAGTGAAGGATCTCGCGCGCTCCTGCGCGCGTTACCAAAGGAATCGCCGGGAGGACCCATCGAGATCCTTCGACTGCGCTCCGGCGGCGCCGTCGCTTCGCTCAGGATGACGAGGGAAGTGTCTTCAATCTTCGAGCAGATTTTTTCGAATCGCAGCGATCGCGCCAGGATCCACGCCAAGCTCATCGCGCATGAAGCGATCGATGCCCCGGCTCTTGTCGATCAACTCGAATACGGGTTCGAGCGTCGCCGATTGCAGCAACATCTTGGGGAACACCACGTTGCTCTCGAGGAAATCGGCGACGATGCGCTCGCGCTCGACCCGCAGTAACTCGAGCAGCATCACGGCGCCGACGCCGGTGCGATCGCGTCCCGCAGAGCAATGAAAAACCAATGGGTACGCCTCGGATTCAGCGAGCAGAGTGAAAAACGCGCGCCACGCATCCTTGAAATCGGTGACCAGCACCAGATGCTCCTGATTGCGTTCGCGCGTGACCTCGGTGAAGCCCTCGTCAGTGAACCACTTATCGCCGATCGGGATATGCTCCCATCGCACCAGCTCCAGGAATGTTGGCTCGGGGCCGCCCAGGCGTGAAACCTCGACGCGGCTCTGAAGCGTGACCAGCGTGCGAACTTCGAGCTCGCGCAACGGATGTTCGTCAGGCATGTCGGCAAGATGTGCCGAGCGATAGATGTGCCCGCGTTTCATGCGACGGCCTTCAGCGGTCGGATGGCCGCCCAGGTCGCGGAAATTGCTGCCACCCATGCGCCGGATGGCCTCGAAGTCGATCACCAGTTTGGTGCGATCGGGCTTGGCGTCGTTTTCGGAAGTTGTACTCAAATTACTAAGCCGTTCCCTCTTTTATGTTGCCGGATAGGGCGATTCGCTCGCAAGCTGACCTGCGCCAGTCGCGACGCACTTAACGCAAGCGCAATGTAATCGCAATCCGGTCGTTACAGGGAGTGAAGAAAATGCTGCACCTCACGCTGGCGGCATGTTGAGCACGAGCATCCGCGGCTCCGTCATCGATTCCATCGCGTAGCGAATGCCCTCGCGTCCGAGTCCCGAATCCTTTACCCCCCCGAACGGATAGGTATCGACGCGAAAGACGCCGGTCTCTCCGACGATCACGGCGCCCGCCTCGATTTCGCGAAACGCATGAAAAGCGTGCTCGAGATTCGACGTGAACACGCCGGCTTGCAAACCGTAGGGCGAATCGTTGACCGCGGCTACTCCCTCATCGAACGAGTCGACCGATTCGATCGTCGCGACCGGGCCAAAAATTTCTTCGCACCAGACGCGCAGCGAATGCAGCTTGCGATCGGGCAATTCGATAACGGTCGGCGCCACGACCGCGCCGTCTTGGCGATCGCCGCACAAAATCGGCGCGCCGGCTTTTTTAGCTTCGGCGATCCAGCTCATCACGCGGTCGGCGGCTTCGCGATTGATCAGCGGACCAACCAGCGTCTTTTCATTCATCGGATCGCCCACGCCGAGATTCTTCGTTTCCTTGACGAAAAGATCGAGGAACTCGCGATACACGTTGCGATGCACGAATACGCGCTGCACCGACAGGCAGACCTGTCCCGCGTGAACGAACGCGCCGCGCGCAGTGCGGCTCGCGGCGTCGGCGAGATTACTGCCCTGATCGACCAGCAGGCCGCCGTTACCTCCGAGTTCGAGCGCCACGCGCTTCTTGCCGGAGCGCGCCTTCAACGCCCATCCGACCTTGGCGCTTCCGGTGAAGCTCAGCATCTTGAGGCGCTCGTCGACCGCGAGCTGTTCGGCCACTCCAGGATCCGCCGACACCACGTTGAAGGCGCCTTGAGGCAATCCCGCGGCGGCAGCGATTTCCGCCAGCATCACAGCCGGTGCGGGACATTGAGGCGGTGGTTTCACCACCAGCGTGTTGCCGGTCGCGAGCGCGGGCGCGACCTTGTGCGTCACCAGGTTGAGCGGGAAGTTGAACGGCGCGATCGCAGCGATTGGGCCGATCGGAAAACGCTCGACCAATCCGACCGCGCCGGGCCGCGTGGGATCAAAATCCAGTGGCTCATAGTTGCCGCCGAAGCGCTTGACCTCTTCCGCCGCGAGCGCGAAGACGCTGATGGTGCGTGCGACTTCAGCGCGCGAATAGCTTATGGGCTTGCCGGTGCATAGCGTGATCGATTGCTCGAATTCACCGCGGCGCTCGGCCACGCCCTGGCTGATCGCGTTCAACAGTTCGACCCGCTTGGCGCGCGACAATTTGCGCATCGCGGCGTAGGAGCGGGTGGCTGCGGCGATGGCCGCCTCCATCTCCTGCTTCCCGGCGCGCGCGACGCGTCCGACCAGCTCGCCGTTGTATGGATAGTGAAGATCGTAGTGGTCGGCAGTATCCTGGGATTTGCCGTCGATAAAAAGTTTGCAGAGGTTTGGCGTTGCCATTGATCACCTCATCGCGATGATTGCTTTCAGTTTAGGCTTTCGACGCCGAGCCGTGCCAGCCTGATGACTTTGCTCCACGGCAATTGCATGCTAACAAAACGCGATTGTCGCCGCGCAGTATATGAGAAGGATCAAAATTATCGCGAGCGTTATAGCCGCTATTGCGACGGCGCTGGCGCTTACCGGATGCAGCACCGAAGACGCATCGTTTCTGCCGGGCGCTCCCCAACTGATGACCTCGGGATTGCCCTCGAGCTGTTCGGGTCCCGAATCTTACACACCCGAATCGCCTTGCGCAAAAGAGTTAGCCGAGGCGGAAAAGCAACCTGATTTCAGATTGATCGATACTCGGGACTTGAGGCTTTACCACGACGATGCGTGCGCGGCCGAGTGTGCGTGGCAACCCGGCTCGACCTGCCATCTGCTGACCGAAGGCATGCAACACGCCGTGTCCCTTCCTTCCGCGATCACTTTTCAATCGAGCAAAGGTGGCAAGCATGGCGGCGATAATAGCGCCATGCCCGCGCTACCGTGAACCAGCACAATCTTCACGCCGCTAAAGCGGTGCGGGAGCGACAAGTCCGGCCGATGCCAGAATCTGATCTTCAAGCGCGCCCTTTGACTGACAACTGATTACATCCTGCGCGTTGCCGAGTGAGTAATAGCCTTTGAAGTCGGGTGAGATTGTTACCCGCGTCGCCTTCGGTGTCTCGGCTTTTACCGTGACGGTTACGGTTACGGCGCCCTCGTTGAGAGTATCGAGCATGTTGACCGACTGAGTTTTGCAGAACGCCAGGTTGCCCCACGTGTTTTCGTCGATACCGCTGCGCTTGGCGACGATCACGCCTGTCGCCGGATTGGCGCTTATCAGCTTGAAGTGATGCGTGAGCGTGTCAGCGAAGTAGTGCTTGAGCGAATCAAATACCTGAGCGCTAGGGCGGGCTATGATAGCGCTGCGTGGCACGGTCGGCGGCGGCGATTGCTGGGCGAAGGCGCCATGATTGGTTACGAAAATCGCGGCGAGGCAGGCCAGGAGTTGAAGCCACTTTTTCATCAGCAGGATCCTCCTGCAATTAAGATCATACCGACGCTGAAAGTGGCCGGTAAAGCAATTACGTGCTAGCCTCGCCGCCCAGCTTGAAAGCGTGAGAGGAGCCGTCCCATGGCGGATCTTTTGTTCGAGAAGCGCAATCGGATCGCTTACCTGACCATGAATCGGCCGCAGGTTCATAACGCGCTGAATCCGGAGATTAT
>DATJOQ010000318.1:0-5752 GCA_035506935.1 Binataceae bacterium (SeqCode)
TTTACCGGACGTATTGTCGTTTCCGGCGTCATCGATCATATGGCAGAGCAACTGGGCGCCAAGGACATCGTCAAGCGTGTCAAGGGAGACGGCTGCGTCATTTCGGAACCGACCAACGATCTGATCGTGATTGCACATCGGGGCCGCGCTTACATCGACGTTCGAACCCTCGGCCGTTCCGCTCATACATGCGAAAAGCCGACCGCGATTAACGCGATCGAGCAGATGGCCAAGGCAATCCTCGAGCTGCAAAAAGTTGAATTCCATCCGAAGGTCGAAGCGACCGTGCGAGAGTTGCTGGGTGACACAGGTTTCTTCAGCGTAGCTCGCATCGAGGCGGGATTGCCCCCGGAGGAGCCGCACAAGATTCCTGATCTCTGCACAATCCGAATGGATTCGAGAATTTTACCGGGCACCACGGACGACGACCTTTTGGATGCGGTTCGCAAGGCCCTTGAGCCATTGCGCAAGAGCGATGTCGATTTTCGTTATGAGGTTGAGGTCGTTGATCATCGAGATTCGTTTTACACTCCCGCCACGGAGCGAGTGGTTCAGTCGCTTCGCAAAGGCTTCGGCGCGGTGCATGGAACCGACGGGACTTTGAGCGGAATCAACTGGATGGGTGATTCCAACGTTATGAATCGCGCGATGCCGACCGCTATCTTTGGTCCCGGCGGGCCGCCTTACTACTGGGCGGACGAATACCTCTCCTTGCAAACGCTGTACGACTATAGCCAAGTCTATGCAGTCGCGGCTCACGATTTTCTCAAGCCGTAACGCGCGCATGAGAGGCGACCGATGCAATCCGAGCTAGAGCTGCTTCGCCAGCTCGTGCGGATACGCACTGAGAATCCCCCCGGAAATGACTACCGCGAGGTGGCTACTTTCATCGGTGAGATACTCACGAAGGCGGGCTACGAAGTCTCGTACATCGAGGCGGCGCCACGAATTGTCAACGTATTGGCAAAGCTTCGCGGCACGCGCGGCTATCCCACGCTTCTCCTCAATGGGCATCTCGATGTCGTGCCGGCCGGCGAGGGATGGCAGCATCCGCCCTTCGAAGGTGTGTCCGACGGCGATCGCGTTTACGGACGAGGCACTGCCGATATGAAAGGCGCAATCGCCTCGATGATCGTTGCGGCTCAGCGCATCGCACAGCAACCCCAAGCAATCGCCGGAGACCTTTTGCTTGCCTTCACCGCGGATGAGGAGACCGGCGGCCTCAACGGAGTTAAATTCCTCTTAGACAAGCAGTTGATTCAGGCTGATTTCGCGATCGTGGGCGAACCGACCGACTTCGAGGTGCGCCCCTGTCAACGGGGCGCACTGTGGTTGGAAATCGAATTTCGCGGTCGATCCGCTCACGGGAGCTTGCCACACTTGGGAGTCAACGCGGTTGAAATGGCCGCCGAGGCGATTGCCGCGTTGCGTAGAACCTGCCCGGCTAATTTGTCTCACCAACTGCTGGGCTCTCCCACTTTGAGCATTAACCGGATCGACGGCGGCACCAAGGTGAATGTGATTCCGAATCGATGCCGCATAGAAATCGATCGCCGCATGCTGCCGGAAGAAAGCGCGTCCGAGGTTGAAGCTGCTATCCGTTCCACTATCGACCAAGTCAAGTTACCCGGATCTGAATACGCACTGACTCGAATGATTCATGCGGAGCCGTTTGAACTAGTCGCCGGACAACTTCGGATAGCCGAGTATTGCGAGAAGGCCTACAAACAAGCGACTGGGCGCGAAACTGCGCGGACAGGAGAACTATCTTTCACGGACGCTCGTCTGCTGGTTCGTGAAGGTAAAATACCTACGGTAATTTTCGGTCCTGGGTTGGACAGCGTATGTCATATTACAGATGAGTATATCGCTGTGAATGACGTCATCGCGGCGGCGGAAGTGTACTATCTGCTGGTGCACGACGTCCTTGGATGACGTAGGAGCCCTGACTACCGTCGATCCACCGGTTTCATTACATGGGGTTGCCGCTGACGGCACGGGAACGCTGCACATTTTTAGGGTTTTTTTACCTGGTCTGCGCTGTCACAACGGTTCATCCCTATAAAATCTTCCCGTTGTCCACGAGAACTTGAGCTGCTTTCCGCAGTCGCGCCCGATTTTGAATTAAATTCTTAGTCGATAGTTGGGGCATATGATTTGCTGAAGCGAGGGTCCATGCCAAACAGGCGTGACAAAGGAGTAATACGATGCCGGGAGATCAAAATGTCCTGGATGCAAAAGGAAATTTCCAACCATCGCAGCGTATTCTTCATTCGATGTTAGATAGGCGCTCGAACGATAGCAGCCGTTTTTTGCAAAAAAATGCTCGGGCGGCGACCTTTGCCTTGGCCGCGATGGGTTTACTTTTCACGCTCAACGGATGCATCGCCACCAGAAGTTGGGTCACAGATCAGCTTAATCCGATCACGAGCCAACTGAACAACACCAATGATAAGGCGGACCGAGCTCTCAGCGGATTGCAGAATCTCCGCCTGGAGCAGCGGCTGGTCCTGGATTCACGTCAGGGACCGACCTTTGCTTTTGGGTCTGCGGCCCTGACCGACAGCGCCAAGCGCGAAATCAATGGATTCTTTCAGGATCTCAACGATTCGAGTGACTCCGGGCCAGCCTCCGGACGCTTGTTCATCGTTGCCGGGTACACCGACAATGTCGGAGCCGAGGACTACAACTACCAGTTGGGGCAGCGCCGAGCAGAAGGGGTGGTCGGATATTTGGTCGCCAAGGAGGGCGTTGATCCGACCCAAGTCCGCGCGGTTTCCTACGGCTCGAGCAAGCCGATTGCTGACAACCGCACTTCGCGCGGGCGCCAAAGCAACCGCCGGGTTGAGATTCTCGTTTACCAGGAAAAGGTCGCTGCGGGTAGCTGAGCGAAGCAGACACGCCCCTCAAATTCTCCCCCATGACACCTTTGCATCGCAGTTGACATGTGGCGGAAGTGGTTGTATATACAAATTATCGTGAATGAGGAGAGCAAGAAGGTCGAGCGGGAATGCGTGGGCTTTCGGGTCCGCAAGCTGAATCGAATGGTCAGTGCGGTCTATGACAGCTCGATGGCCAGCGCGGGGCTCAAGACCAGCCAGTTTTCGGTTTTGATCGCGGTCGGTAATCGCGCAGCGGTTAGACCGTCGGAATTGAGCAAGATGCTGCAGATGGATGAGTCTACGCTCAGCCGCAACGTCGAGCGCATGTGCGCGAGAGGATGGCTTCGGCTCAAGCCGGACGAGGATCGCAGGAGCCATCTGATCGAGGTGACGGAAAAGGGCCGCGCCTTGATCGAAAAAGGACTCCCCGCCTGGCAGAAAGCTCAAGCGGACGTCACGGAACGATTGGGGCCGGAATGCGTGGCAGCCCTGCGATCAGCCCTGCGCAAACTTCGCGAATAAAAAATTTGCCACATTGATTGTATATACAACGACCTAGCGAGCGAAAATGGATAACCTCTACGAAACCAAAGTCGTTGAACCCGTAACGATTCGAGGAAGCGGCTGCAAAGCGCAGCCTGTCGCTGCCGGTGCGACGAGCGCTGATGAACCGACCGATCTGGCCGCGAGCGACGAGGATATAAACTCGCGCAGGGGCTCCGCGGTTCGACGCGAGGCTCTGACGCGAAATCCATCCGCCGACGGCTATTCATACTTCGAGTGGAACCAGGATTCGCAGCATGAGAGTCCACCTCCCGCGCGAGACCGATCGCGCATCAGTCGTCGAACGCTCTTGCTCGTCTTGATCGTCGCGGTGCTCGGCGCTGCGGCCCCTTTCGCGTGGGATTACGCTCAGTCGTACGAATCCACCGATGATGCGCAGATCGACGGCCACATCGATCCATTGAGCTCCAGGATCGACGGTACCGTAATCGCGGTTCATGCCGAGGATGACGATCGAGTGAGCAAAGGCGAGCTGTTGGTTGAGATCGATCCCCGCGATTACCAGGTCGCCGTCGAGCAGGCGAGGGCGCGGCTCGAACTGGCGCAAGCGCAAGTGGCGTCGGCGCGACAAAGTCACGCAGCGGCGCTCGCTCGAGTCCGCGAGGATCAAGCGGCAGACTTTAAGGCGCAAAGGGACGCCCAGCGCTACGTCAGCCTGTTCGAGGAAAGAGTAGTTTCGTTGGAGCAATACGATCGCTACACGGCGACCGCCAAAGTGAGCGCTGCCAAGGTTGACTCTGATCGCGAAGAAGCAGGCTCCGCGCTGAAGATAATCGGCGCGCGGGAGGCCAACGTCGACGCCGCCCGGGCCGCACTCGATCAGGCCTTACTGAATCTCAGCTACACAAAAATCTACGCACCTGCCAATGGGATCGTCGGCAAGCGCGCGGTTCAGCTCGGCTCGCGGATACAACCGGGGCAGACTCTGATGTTTGTCACCGAGACCGACGACGTGTGGGTAACGGCGGATTTCAAGGAAACGCAACTCGCGCGCATGCGCCGCGGACAAAGCGTGACGGTTCGTGTCGATACCTTCGGACGCAACTATCGCGCTCACGTGGAGAACATGCCCGGCGCCAGCGGTGATCGGTATAGTCTGCTGCCTCCAGAGAACGCGACCGGCAACTACGTTAAGGTCGTCCAGCGTCTGCCCGTGCGCATTCGATTCGAACCCGGACAGGACCCCGACCATCTGTTGCATCCCGGAATGTCGGTCGAGCCAACCGTATGGCTGCAATAGCATCATCGCGGTTCAAGCTTCGGCCCGAGACGCGATCCGCGCCGCGAGACGCAGCGGTGCCATCTCACAACGTGTGGGCGATCGCGCTCACGGTCACGATGGCGACCTTTATGGAGTTGCTTGACACCAGCATCTCCAATGTTTCGCTGCCGCATATAGCGGGCGGTCTGGGCACCAGCTACGACGAAAGCACCTGGATACTCACCAGCTATCTGGTCGCGAACGCGGTGATCCTGCCGATGAGTGCATGGCTCAGCCGAGTGTTCGGGCGCAAGCGCTACTACATGATGAGCGTCGCGCTGTTCACTGTCACTTCTTTCCTGTGTGGGATAGCGCCAAGCCTCTCGGCACTGGTTGCATTGCGTGTGCTCCAGGGACTGGGTGGTGGCGGCCTGGCCCCGGTTGAGCAAGCGATATTGGTCGATACCTTTCCCAAAGAAAAGCTGGGGGGTGCCTTCGCGCTGTACAGCATGGCGATCGTGACGGCGCCGGCTATCGGTCCGCCGTTGGGCGGATGGATCACTGACAGCTTCTCCTGGCGGTGGGTCTTCTTTATCAACGTTCCGATCGGCCTGTTGTCGCTGATCCTTTCGAGCCGCCTGGTTCACGACCCGAAGGAGTTTACCGAGGGGCGCCGCGAAGCCTGGCGTGGCGGCCGCCTTCGAATTGACCGCGTCGGGATAATCCTGATCGCGATCGGATTTGCGTGTCTCGAAGTGGTGCTGGATCGCGGAGAGCGCGACGACTGGCTGGGCAGCCATTTCATCACGACTTTTCTCGTCGTCGCTGTCGCCGCAATCGCGGCTGCGATCTGGTGGGAGTGGCGTCAGGACGATCCGGTGGTCGAGCTTACGCTGTTGCGCGAAAGAAATTTCGCGCTCGCGTGTATCTATTACTGCCTGTTCGCCTTCGGCCTGTTTGGCAGCACGGTGCTGATTCCGGAAATTCTTCAGACGCTGTTCGGGTACACCGCAACTGATGCGGGCCTGGTGCTGGGCCCCGGCGCCGCGGTGATTACGCTGCTCGCTCCGTTTGTGGTTCGGATTGTGCCGCGGGTCGGCGCGAA
>DATJOQ010000319.1:0-17002 GCA_035506935.1 Binataceae bacterium (SeqCode)
GCGGTTCGGCTGCCGGTGATGCTATCGTGGCGAAGCTACAGCTCGCGCCCGCCCCGAGCGACGAGGTCGACACGGCGCAATCTCAGATCGATCAGTGCGCAGGCGGCATGCAGCGCCGACTGGATACCTCTGATTTGCCGCGGCTGCTTTACGACGAGGCCGAGAATCCTCGCTGGAAAGAAGTCGCGTCGCGCTGTCTCTCGTGCACGAACTGTACGATGGTTTGTCCGACCTGTTTTTGTCACACGGTCATCGACCAGGAGGAAATCGACGGCAACATGAGCCGGCGTGTGCGGCAGTGGGATTCCTGCTTCTCGCTGGAGCACGCGCACATTCATGGAATCAACTTCCGCCACACGATCCAGGACCGCTATCGGCAATGGCTGACTCACAAGCTGGCTTCATGGATCGATCAGTTCGGCACCTCAGGATGCGTCGGATGCGGCCGCTGCATTACCTGGTGCCCGGTGGGAATCGACCTGACCGAAGAGGTCGCGGCGATTCGCGCGCGGGCCGGTGAACGGTGAGATGCAATCTCCCTACATGATGTACCCGGCGCGCATCACCGCGCGCCGCGTCGAGACCGAGGGCATCTACACGTTCACCATGCAATTCGTCGACCCCAAGATTCGCCGCTCTTACCGCTTCGAGGCCGGTCAGTTCAACATGATCTACGTCTTCGGCGTCGGCGAGGTACCGATATCTATCGTCTCGGATCCAACCGAGCCCGCTGCGCTGGAGCATACGATTCGAATCGCCGGCCGTGTCACGGGCGCGATGGCGGGATGGAAGGTCGGGGATGTGGTGGGCGTGCGCGGTCCATACGGAAACGGCTGGCCGGTCGTGCAGGCACGCGCGCGCGACGTCGTGATCATCACGGGCGGCCTCGGATGTGCTCCGGTTGCGGGAGTAATCAATTATATATTCCGCCGCCGTGACGATTACGGCGAGTTGCACATCCTGCACGGCGTCAAGACGCCCAAGGATCTTTTGTATCGCGAGCGATTCGATGAATGGCGGCGTGCGCCACGCACCAGGGTTTATCTGACCAGCGACCAACCCGACAAAAGCTGGCACTACCGTGTCGGCGTCGTCACCCAACTGTTCGACGAGCTCGCGGTGCCCTCTTCGGCCATCGTGATGATGTGCGGACCTGAGGTTATGATGCGGTACGCGGCGCGCGCGCTGCTGGACAAGGGCATCAGCGACGATTCCATCTATCTATCGATGGAGCGCCGGATGGAATGCGCCGTCGGTCTCTGCGGCCATTGCCAGTACCGCGAGCATTTCGTCTGCAAGGATGGGCCGGTGTTTACCTATCGCACGGTAAGAAAACTCTTCCGAACACCCGGCATATGAAACCTCGCGTTGCGGTATTCAAGTTTGCTTCGTGCGACGGCTGCCAATTGCAGTTCCTCAACGCAGAGAACGAACTACTGCAACTTGCCCAACAGATAGATTTTGCCTACTTTCCGGAGGCTCGCAGCCGCGCGCTTGATGGCCCCTACGATCTGTCGTTCGTCGAGGGCAGCATCACCACGCCGGGCGACGCACGGCGCATCGCGCAGGTCCGCGAACAAAGCCGCTTTCTTATCACGATTGGCGCGTGCGCAACCGCCGGTGGTATACAGGCCTTGCGCAACTGGAGCGATATCGAGCAATACCGCGGCACGGTCTATCCGAGTCCTCAGTTCATCTCGACCTTGTCCACCTCCACGCCGATCTCCGAGCACGTTCGCGTCGACTTTGAAATCTGGGGCTGCCCGATCGACAAACAGCAGCTTCTAACCGTGGTGCGATCGCTGCTGTCGAAGGCGCAACCCGTGCTGCCGGCTTTCAGCGTCTGCATGGAATGCAAACGGCGCGGCAATGTATGCGTGGTGGTTGCGCGCGGCGAACCCTGCCTCGGGCCGGTGACGCGCACCGGATGCGGCGCGCTATGTCCCTCGATGAATCGCGGATGCTACGGATGCTTCGGACCGGCCAATAGCCAGAACATGCAATCATTCACCGAACTGTTAAGCCGGCAGGGCGTTGTTGGGGACGATGCGGTGCGCCGTTTGCGTGGAATCAACGGTTACGTGCGGGCGTGGCGAGAGACCGCGGATGCAATCGCGAGCGAAAAAAAATAAGACCATCCAGATCAACTATCTCGCTCGCGTCGAGGGCGAGTGCGCCCTGCATATCAGGATGCGCGACGGGCAGGTCGCGGATCTGCGTCTGGAGATCTTCGAGCCGCCGCGCTTCTTCGAGGCGTTCCTGCGCGGACGCGATTGCCGCGAGATCCCGGATCTTACCGCGCGCATCTGCGGCATTTGTCCGGTTGCCTACCAGATGAGTACCGTGCACGCGTTCGAGCGGTCGTTTGGCATTTCGATCGATCCCGCGGTGCGCGCACTGCGAAGACTGTACTTCTGCGGAGAGTGGCTCGAGAGCCATTCGCTTCACATTCACATGTTGGCCGCGCCGGATTTTCTCGGATGCGAGAGCGTCGTCACCATGGCGGAGAAAAACCGCGGAGCAGTGGAGCGCGGTCTAAGGATCAAGAAAGTCGGCAACGCCATCGTTGCGGCGCTGGGCGGACGCTCGGTGCATCCGGTCGGCGCATGCATAGGTGGATTCACTCGCGCGCCCAGCCGTGCCCAGCTATCGGCGCTGCGCGAGCAACTTCTTAAAATACGCGACGACGCCATCGAATGCGTTCGATGGGTTTCCGGGTTCGATTTGCCCGATCTAAGCCGCGACATCGAATTTGTATCGCTGCAGCATCCCGACGAATATCCGATGAACGAGGGCCGAATCGTTTCGAACCGTGGAATCGATGCGCCGGTCGATGAATTCGATAATCTGTTCGAGGAGCATCAGGTTCCTTATTCGCATGCGTTGCATTGCAAGGTGAAAGGCCGCGGGCCATATTTCCTCGGTCCACTTGCGCGCATCAATCTGAATTTCGACCGCCTGGGATCCGACATCATCGCGATCGCGCGCGAGACCGGAATTTCGTGGCCTAGTTCGAATCCGTACGACAGCATCGTCGCCCGCGCCCTGGAAGTTCTCTATGCGATCGACGAGGCGGTCAGAGTAATCGATCACTACGAGCCACCCGCCGCTCACGCGGTTTCCTTCGAACCGCGCGCTGGTGTCGGACGCGCAATCACCGAGGCGCCGCGCGGCTCGCTCTATCACGCCTTCGAGACCGACGATCGCGGACTGCTCCGTTCGGTGCGAATCGTACCGCCGACTTCGCAGAACCAGGCTCGAATCGAAGCTGACTTACGTGAGCTCGCGCCCGAGCTCGTTGAGCAGCCGCAGCCGGTGGCGACCCGGATGTGCGAGATGGCGATTCGCAACTACGATCCCTGCATCTCTTGCTCCACACATTTTCTCAAGCTCGAGATAGAGAAGCTTTGATTCGAGTGATCGGAATAGGCAGCCCGTTCGGTGACGACAACGTTGGACTTCAAGTCGCGCGAATTCTCGCCGAGGCTCCGCCGCCGGATTGCGATGTGATAATTGCGGATCGTCCGGGCGCTGGCCTGATCGAGTTACTCGACGGCGCCGACGCCGCAATCGTGATCGATTCAGTATGTTCCGGCGCGCCGCCAGGAACCATCCATGAATTGAAATTCGACGATCTGCGCCACTATCCCGCAGGACTGGTTTCGTCGCATGATCTCGGCCTCGCCACGGCGATTCAGCTCGCGCGCGCGCTCGGGCGAGCACCAGTATGCGGGCGGATAATCGGCCTCGAGATCGCGCCGCCGCGTTCGCAACCGACAGGCCTACTCAGTTCCCATTCAAAAGCATCGATCGGCCGACTCGTCGATCGGGTGCGCGCGTGCGCCGCCGAGTTGACCGCGGAAAGCAACGTATGACTTTCTAGAGAAGATTTCATCCAGACAGGAGGACTTATGCCGGCCAAAAAGAAAACGACTGTTCGAGCTCGCGGCAAAATCAAAGCTTCGAAGGCGCGGAAGACAGTTGCGCCCGTAATGCGCAAAAACCTTGATCCGGGATGGGCCTGGGACGATCGCTTGCCACTGGTACAGGGCAAAAAGATCGGCAACACCATCCTGGTCTCCGGACAAATAGCCTACGACTCGAACGGCAATCTGGTAGGGGAAGGCGACATGAAGGCGCAGACGCGACAAGTCTTCGCCAATATAAAAAGCATACTCGAGAGCGCCGGCAGCGGCCTCAAGGATATCGTCAAGATCAATACTTATATCACCGACGCTTCCAAGTTCATGGACATGCTTGCGGTCCGCACCGAGATCTTCGGCGACGAGCCGCCTGCGAGCACGGCGGTGGTAGTAGCGGCGCTGGCTTTTCCCGGACTGCTGGTCGAGATCGAAGCGATGGCTATCACCGGCGCATAGAGCAAGCCGCGCAGGAAACTGGTCCGCGCGAAACGGCTAGTTTTTAGGCCAGTTAATTTTCCAGGTGGTCACACGTTCTTCGTGCGTCCCCGATTGCTCATTGGTTTTTTGAAACATCTTGCTGTAGCGGCCGTCCAGGAAAATCAGATCGGTGAAGGTCGAACGTATTAAATACGGCGGCCCCACCAGGATACGCCGCTTTGCGACGTCCATTAGAATTCCGACGTCAGGCTCGTCGGCAGACGACAACTCGAACTGTTTAATTCCCTCCGGCCCTGCGAACCAAATCAGAGCCGGGATGCGTTCCCGGTCCTGCGCGGAAACGTATCCCGTTTTCTTCGCGTGCACGCGCAGACGCGTCTGTTGTGGGTCATCGATGTTGAAGGTAACAAGATCGACCGTCTCGGTTTGATTGATAGGAACATCGAGCCGACAGAGCAATTCGGACTTGGAAACTTGAATACATTCATGCCAGCGATCGGTCGAATAGCCATCACGAGCTGGCACTACTCTGTTCGCTGAGTAGTCAGTCGTGAAAAGCGATTGCTCTGAGTACCACAATCCGCCCGATCGCGGCATCGCGTTCGTTAGAATCAAGTACGCGGGCGGCGGTGTGCAATGAGTGGAAGCTAAAACGTCGGCGACCGCTTCGTCGGGCAACCCCAATCCTTCGAGATAGGCTGCGGCCGCGTCGCGATCGAGCGACGCGAGATGAACGATCGCTGCTCTCGCGGCTTCGCCGCTCAAACCGTACTTGACGAGCTTTCCGTAAGCGCCCTGCGCACCTTCGGGCAGCGGCGTCGCATCCGATCCGCAACTGAGCATGCGCAACAAGCCAACTGCTTCGCGCTCACTGGGCGCCAGCAGCGCTTGTGCAAACCAAAACGGAATGTGCGTGAGCAACGAACCGCCGTCGGCGGAAACCCGGCGCTCCGCCACGAACTTGGTCCAATAGCCGTAATCCCACGACGTGTAAACGATCGAGTCCGGCGGAGATTCGGCTTTCAGTTTTGATAACGTGTTCCACCACGCCGAGTTCATCGAAGGTTCGTAGTCATGCGCCGCTTTGTAACCGTCGCCAACTGCCGGAATGACCAACCCGCACAACGCCAAGGCCAACGCAGGAGCAGCGAACCTGGTTCCGGCCAGCCACAACCGATCGCCGAGCTGCACCAGCCAGTGATACAAGCGTCCGCTGAGAACGCCGGCAGCGATCGCGACGCTCGGCACCAGAAGCATCGCGTATCTCGCGCCCCCGTAAGAAAGATAAAGCGCGGTCAGGAACCACAGGGTCAGGATTGATCCGGTTGCCAGCTCATCGTCGGCCGCGCCACCGATTAGCAAGGTCAAAAGAATTGCGGCGCAAATTGGCATTGCGAGCAGCGCTATCGAAAGCGACCGCGAGACGTCGGCTCCCGTCAAGCTCAGGAACAATCCGATCGGAACGGTGATGCCCAGCAAGTAATACTGCCATCTCTCAAGTTTCGTTCTTGGCAGAAACACGGCTATCAATCCCGCGTACGCGAGTGAGAAGTAGAGCGGGCCACCGACGGCGGCGACGATCGCATGAAGCTTCATCGGCGCGAGCTCGGCCACGGACGCAAGGGCTTGCGGCCACGAATCGGGCGGCGGCAAGGCAGATCGAACTTCCAACCACGACCGTGCGAATCGCCAGGCTGAGGAAATCGGAATCGCGAAGCCGTCCCAGCCGAACGGCAAGGTGAACAATCCGCTGGCAGCGTAGAACACGATCAATACGGTAAACGTATTTCTGAACGCGGCGACGTTCTGCGGCGAGCGCGCTTTGAAAAAATATCTAGTCAATTCGATAATTGCGGCGAATACGAGGCCAGTCACCGACACCAAATACACATAATTCCATCCGAGCCATGTGGCCGCATGAAGGCCGATGAACATCGCTGCGATCAAGGAATAAGCAATGCGGCGAATGGTGCGGCGACTCTCAAGCGCGAGGGTCAGCGCGCAAACCACGAACAGCGGCAGTACGATGTTCCAGATGTCATCGTCGCTGCCGATCGTGCGCTTGAGAACCAATGGATTGAGCGCTATCAGCAGAGATACGAACAACCCGCCGATATTGCCGGCCAGTGCGCGTCCGATCACGAATGCGGGAAAGACGCCAATAATCGCGACCGCAACGGGGACCAGGAACGAACTCGCAGCCAGGGGGTATGCGGGCCGGAACTTCGTCGCGATATCGTGAACCAGCACGATTGCCGCGATATGCAGCGAGTGCGCGTAAATATTCTGGCGGCCAACCGGTGCGTTGGCGAAGCTGTCGCGGCATGCGCCCGCGCTCTGCTCGTCGCACGTGCTCCCGCTGCGCAAATAATTCCGCGCCATGCGCAGCCAGTGATAACTGTCGAAGTCGCCCAGGTAGACGTGACGCTCCCCATCATCTCCTGCGTAGGTCAGATCCGACTCCAGGCGCGCGGCGACTGTCTGGCGCTGGTTATCGAACGCGGAACGATGAGCCTTGATCCAATCATCAATCCGCCGATCGCTGACGGTCGAGTGCGGCGATCGTCTCTTATCTGAGAGCGCGGCGGCGATCGATTGTGCGCGGACTTTTGCACGCGCAACCTGCTCGGCCCGATTCTGAATCAGGTAAAGCGGCAACAGGCGAACCCATCCCACGACTGATGCGATCGCGATCATCAGGACGATCGGAGCGAGCTCATTCAGAAGAGTTTTGTCTGCGTAGCCGCGGACTTTTCCGAGCCCACGGTCAGGATTAATAAACGCGACGCGCAAACGCTGACTCATTGCGCTTCAGCCGGGCAATGTCTCAGAGGCAAAAATCGACCCCGCCTCCGCCTTCCAACCTTCTTCCCAGCTCATCGCCGGAATCCGGGCGAGCTCGGCGCGCATACGGCTGAGCGTCGGCGCAGCCAGGGGAAATTGCTCGAACAATTCGTACAGCAGTACCGCCAGCTCGTCCGCATCTTTGAACAGCAAACCGGTTTCGCCGTCGCGCACCTGTTCCTTCAAACAGGGTCCGTAGTCCAATGCGAGCACCGGCACTCCGGCGCCAAACAAATCCGCGATCTTCATCGGCAAATCCAGACCGCAGGACGATCGATGACAGCATAATCCGATATCCGCGGCCGCCAGCAGCAGCGGATAATCCTCCGGCTCGAGCCAAATCGTGCGCAGATGCACCTTGGCCAGAGCGAGGCCGCGAATCTCATTTTCGTAATGGCTGCGCAACGGCCCTTGTCCGCTGATAACGATCGTCAGATCGGTAAACGGAGACTTACCCGCCACACTATCGCGACGCGCGATCAACTGATCGCATCGCGCGGCGGCTTCCAGCAGCATGGAGATATCCTCGTCAGCACTCCAGCTCGTCGGGCTCACGATAAGCGCGGCGCGCCCCGAACCGTTGTTGGGCAAATTCAAGCTCGGACCGATTCGACGAAGGAAGCTCTCACGCGCCGAAACCGGAATCGACGCGAACTGTGTGGCAGGCCGATCATACAACACTTTCGCGTTGGGTATGCTCCAATTCGCCGCCAGTTCCGTGCGCATCGCCTGCGAAACGCATAAATGCCTGTCCGCAAGGCGGCCCATCACACGCTCGTACCAGCGCGCGAAGCGCACCGCGGGATGTCTGATCCCCAGCTTCAGGGCCAGCATCGAGTAGCCGAAGTTGTGCCAGTCGATCACAAGCTTCGCCGCGCGCATACGAGCCGCGATCACACCAACAAGGAGACTAGGAATCGCCGGCGGATTCTGCACAAGGATCGTCTCCGGGCGATCGACGCGGAAGAGCAACATCCATAATAGCCGTGCGCATTGCAGGATCCTCTCCGCTAGCGAAGCCGCGATCCACAAGACGCGCGGCAAATCGCGCGTTGATAGCCGCGACGGATGTATCGAATGCAAGCGAATTCGAGGGTGTTCGCGCACCGCGCGAATCGGCAGGTTACCAGCATATCCGATTAGGTCGACGGCGATGCCGCTTCCGGCAAGCGCCAGCGCGTGATACTGCATCCTCGGACTGCGTCCCAAATCACCCAATACCAAAACCGCGACGCGCCGTTCAGCCCGGAGTTTTGATGCTGTATTTGCCAAAGTTTCAGTATCAGTACATATATGAACGGTGCTTGAAGCATCTATCTATAACGTAACATCGCGTGCGGGCGACAGGTTCGGATTGGAACGCGACGACCCATCTGCAAAGTTTTCGGTCAAGACTCTGAAACTGCCTCGGCGCGTGGTGTTGGCGGCTGGAGGCACCGCGGGTCACGTTTATCCGGCGCTGGCGATAGCGGATGCCTATCGGCAGGCCGTCGCGCCGCTCGAGGCGATGTTCTTTGGCACCGCCGACGGGTTTGAGGCTCGCTTGGTGCCGCGCAGCGGGATGCCGTTCTCGGTGGTGCGCTCTTCGCCGATGGTCGGGGAAAATCTGCTGGGCAAGGGGCGGACCTTGGCAAATATCGGTGGCGCTTTCTTGAGCGCCAGAAAATTGCTGCAAGCGGCGCACGCGGAGCTGGTAATTGGTCTGGGTGGCTACGCTTCGGTTCCGGTGCTGATGGCGGCGCGCAGCCTCGGCCTGCACACGGCTATTCACGAGTGCAATGCCGATCCAGGTTTGGCCAACAAGCTCTTATCGCGGATCGTGGATCGCGTTTACTTGGGATTCGAAACCGCAGCCGCTCACTTTCAACAGAATCACAGCCTCGTGATAGGCAATCCGGTCCGCCCTGACGTGGCTTTGCTTGCCGCAGACAAACGGCACCCGCCGGCAGGCGATCGCCCGGCCCGCTTGCTGGTCACCGGAGGATCCCAAGGCTCGGCTTTTTTGAACCGCAAAGTGCCAGAGCTCCTCAAGCGCCTGTCGAGCGATGGCTTCACGCTCGACATCCGCCATCAGGCGGGCGAACAGGACGTCCAAGCGGTTCGCAGTTCGTACCAACAAGCAGGTCTTCGCGCCACCGTCTCTTCGTTCGTGGATGATATCGCCGCCAGCTACCAATGGGCGGATTTTGCGATCACTTGCGCGGGCGCGGCCACCCTGAGCGAATTGGCGGTTGCCGGCGTGCCGTCGTTGCTGGTGCCGCTGTCGAGCGCCGCCAGGAACCATCAGGTATCAAATGCGGCTACGTTCGCGGCCGCGTCGGGAAGCTGCTGGGTTAGCGAGAGTTCATGGCAGCCCGACAATCTCGCATCCGAGATCGCTCGTTTGCTGCGTCACCAACGGCTGTGGTTGGAGGCCTCTGCGCGACTTCGGCAAGCAGCGAAACCGCATGCCGCCCGTATGTTGGTCGACGATTGTGAGGCCGCGATAGCGCAGCGCGTGTAGTCAGCAGCGGCCCCCTGCCATCCGCGGGCCGAGCCAGGCGGCACTGAGTTCACCTCGTTCGCGTGATTTGCTCCCCGCTCACGTATCCGCCAAGCTGAGACATGCCGTATGTGCGCCATGCCACTCGGCACGATTCTCGCTCTGAGACGGCTCAATCCAAATTGGAGCATCGGCTTGAAAACCTTTACTTCCAGTGATCTGGACCTGAACGTTGCGCGCGCGCGGATCGCTCTATCGCTGCTCGCGATGTTAACCTTGTACGTGGATCCCAGCCTCGGTGGCCTGTTTCGCCTTGAGACCTATCCTCTGATAACCCTGCTTGCGCATCTGGCGTATAGTCTGGCGACTTTCGCTGCGGTGCGGCTTCATTTGCGAATCAAGCGCCTGGCCCAGGTCACCACCGGTCTGGACCTTTTGTTCGCAACCGCAGTCGCGCTATTGGCGGAAGGCTCAACCAGCCCGTCCTATACGTTCTTCATCTTTGCGATCGTCGCAGTAGCGTTTCGATCCGGCTTCGAGTCAACTGTAAGCGTGACCATGTGCAGCGTGATTTTATATCTGACCGTTATCGGCTTGGTCGACGGTTTGCACAGTCCCTACATGATGCGGCCAGTGTATCTTGCGATCGCGGGTTATTTGATCGGATTTTTCGCCCAGGAGCGGGCCAAATTCGAAGCCCGCGTCCGCGAGCTGGAGACCAGGACCGAGCGTCAAACGATCGCCCGCTCACTCCACGACGGCTACGTTCAGGCGCTCGCCGGAGTAAATCTGCGGCTCGAAGCCTGTCGCGCTTTGCTTGCCGGAAGCCGGCCGGCGGAAGCCGCAGTCGAACTGAAGGAGCTGCAAGTCGGCGTCGCGCGAGAATACGACGAGGTTCGTGCTTACCTACGGACACTGGCCGAGATCGACAACAAAATCGCTCACGCCGCAGTCGGAGCCGGTTCGGAAACCACCTTCAGTGTCCAACTGTCTTTTGCAGCGCGGGGTGTGGTGGTCGAACAGGTATTTCAAATCGTGCTGGAGGGTATGCGCAACGCCTGGCGCCACGGGCAGGCTCGCTCGGTAATCGCGGATGTCCGCGAAGATAACGAGTTTATTCGAATCGCGATTGACGACGATGGAATAGGCTTTCGCCAGTCTGATCGACCGCCCTGGTCAATAGCCTCGCGTGTGGCTGAATCCGGCGGTCAATTGAGAATCACGAATCACGATCGCCGTGGTGCGCATCTCGAAGTCGAGATGCCAAACAATTAACCCTATGCCATCGCCTACACGCCTGATTATCGCCGACGATCACACGGTCTTCCGGCAGGGCCTTAAATCATTGTTGTTGTTGCAGCCCGACGTCGAGGTCGTAAGGGAGATAGCAAGCGCCGGCGAGTTGGATGCGGCGCTGGCAGAAACCCCGTGCGACATACTTTTGCTCGACCTTCAGTTGGATCGATCGGTACTGGGCGACATCAAGTCGATCTCCAGCCGCACAACAGTGGTGATCCTCACTGCCAGTGAGAACTTCGAGGATGCTGTCACGGCCCTCCGCTACGGGGCTCGAGCGATCGTGCAGAAGCGCTTCGCGGTCGAGACGCTGATGGAAGCGATCAGAACCGCGGCCGAAGGCCTGGTATGGACTCCACCGGCCTTGCAGGCGGAGCTTGCGGCGCAGCTCAGCGCGCCGATAACGAAACGGCTGACGGCACGCGAGGCGGAGGTGGTGCGCTACGTTGCCGTCGGCTTGCGCAATGCCGAGGTGGCGCAGAAACTCTCGATCAGCGAGAGCACGGTTAAAACTCATCTGAACAATATTTTTCAGAAACTCGAAATGCGCGACCGCGTCGAGCTCACCCGCTACGCGCTGCGGGTTGGATTGGCCAGCACCAACGAAGACACACCATAGTTTTTGGTCTGCCGATCACCGCCGAATCACTTTCGGATACTGCGCCACGAGCGGCATCGCCTGCTGAAACCGCGGGCGATGCTCACCTCATGGGCGAGTGCTGATGCTTTAGACACTGCTCTCCACTCGAGAATCTCGCGCTCATTGACGCAAAAGCCGTGATGACGCGTCATCTCACGACCATCGTCGGATCGGTCCTCCATCTAAAGTTTTAGACTCAATTCCACCGCTCGAATGAGAATCGAGGGAAGCTCTTTTCGGCATAGGCGTTGCTGATTGCGCGGCGGGCGCGGCGCAAAAGCAGCGTCGTCTCGACGAGCGCAAACCCAATCGCAGTCGCCGTCCGAAGGAGAGTCGAAAATGCAACCACCATGGCTAATAAGAACAATTCAACTGCTGCGAGAGAGACTGCGAGATCCGGTGGTCCGGCGAAAAGCCGGGCAGATGCTGCTCGGCAAAATGATCGGACTCGGAATCGTGGTTTTCATGATTTCGAAAATCTGGGTGCCGGGATCGGCCTACGCCGACGCGGCGCCGCCGTTGCCGCCGCCGCACATCAATGCGATCAACACGGTCTGGACGCTGGTCGCAGCATACCTGGTGTTCTGCATGCAGGTTGGCTTCGTGATGCTCGAGAGCGGTTTCGCAAGATCGCGCGAGACGGTGAATATCCTGGTCGAAGGAATCGCCGATACCTGCATCTGCGGCGTCACCTTCTGGCTGTGGGGATTCGCCTTCATGTTCTGTTCGGGAACTCCATGGATCGGCACCACCGGCTTCATGCTGCACGGTCTTCCCGCCACCTATGGAACCACCGGCGTTCCGCTTCTGGCCTACTGGGTGTTTCAATACGCGTTCGCTGACACCTGCTCGACGGTTACGTCGGGCGCGATGATCGGCCGCTGTGATTTTATCGGCGATCTGCTCTACAGCGTCGGAGTGACCGGCTTCATCTACCCGATCATCGGGCACTGGGCGTGGGGACCGGACGGCTGGCTCGCCAACATGACTCCGATCTCGTTCCACGATTTCGCCGGTTCGACAGTAGTGCATACGATCGGCGGCACGATCTCGCTGGCCGGTGCGATCGCACTCGGCCCTCGGCTCGGACGTGTCTTCAAACGTGACGGCGGCCAGCCGATGAAACCGCACGATTTGATCATCGGTGCAACCGGCGGACTGATCCTGTGGTTCGGATGGTACGGATTCAATCCGGGCAGCACGCTTTCCGCGCTCGATGCCCAGGGTATCGGCCGCGTTTCATTCAACACCACGCTCGCCGCCTGCTCGGCCGGCCTGACTTCGCTTTTTTACTCATACGTCAAGGGCCAAAAATGGGACCTCGCGCTGACGGTGAACGGTTTCCTCGCCGGACTGGTCGCGATTACTTGTCCTTGCTACTGGGTCGATCCCGAAGGCGCATTTCTGCTTGGCATGGGAGCCGGCGTCGTCGTGGTGTGGGGAATCGATCTGCTCGAGTATTTGCGCATCGACGATCCGATCGGCGCGGTACCGGTCCACATGATCGCAGGAATCTGGGGGACCCTGTCGCTGGGACTCTTTGCGGCGGGTAAATACGGTGCTCCGACCCCAACCGGCGCCGACACCAGCAGCGTAGTCACCGGACTTTTTTACGGCGGCGGCTTCGGAGTTCTGTGGGCCCAGGCGATCGGAAGCTTCTCGATCACGGTCGCGACCTTCATCGCCTCGATGGTGTTGATGTACGCGATCAAATACGCGTTCAGATTGCGCATCCCGACCGAAGGAGAAATCGAGGGGCTCGATCTGCACGAACACGGCTTCCCGGCCTATCCCGAGTACGTCGTGACGGGCGACGACGGTTGTCCGAAGACCATCGACGACGTACCGATCGGCCGCCGCACCGGAACCAAGCTACCGAAGATCACACTGAAGCAGGCAAGCTGAACTGCGCGCACCAGAGGCCGGATCCGCCCCGGGTCCGGCCTCGCCTCCCAAACTTCGATCACGCAGTGCGATGAGTCTGAAATCATTTTTCGCCGGTATCGCGAGCAGAATTTCTGGTGCCTCTGATGCGCAGGTCCTGCAACGACAAATCGATCGCGCGCTCGCGCTCCACAGACGCGGCGAAGTTCGTTCCGATGGACTTCAATTGATTTCGGCACGCTCAGTGTTGGCGGTCGAGTGGATCGCTCGCGACATACATCCCTGGGACAAAGATCTGTCTATCGAAGAAGCTGAACGGCGCTTCGCCGCGCAGTGCCTGAACGACACCAATGCTGCGATCGCGCGGCTGTTCACGGAAATTCCAACGGTCGACACGATCGAGCTCCGCGTTCGCCGCCAGCTCGATCAGCCGCTCTTGCTGACCGGGATGGTGCATCGCAGCAGCTTGCGCGAGTCCCGCGATAACTCGATCGGAATGAGGCTTCGTTCCCTGGGGGTGACTTTCCGAATGAACAACCTTTGTCTCGAAGCCGCCGATTAGGCCTGGTCGCAATAGCTTATGGCACACGAGCAACAGCGTGCCTCTTTGGCTTTTGAGATTTTCAGCGCTTGATGGAAGCAGCCGCGGACTATCCTAGTTCGAACGACAAAAGAACGCTGGTCGACATCCTGATCGGTCCAGCACGCAATATTCACGATCCCGATATCTTCCATCATGTTTCCCTGATCGCGTTCCTCGCGTGGGTTGGGCTCGGCTCGGATGGACTGAGCTCATCATGCTACGGGCCCGAGGAAGCATTCATCGCGCTCGGAACGCATCAGTACCTGGCGGTGTTTCTCGCCCTGATGACTGCCCTGACCGTATTGATAATTTCGTCGTCGTATTCGCAGACGATCGATCTGTTTCCTACCGGTGGCGGCGGATACCTGGTCGCCAGCAAGCTGCTCGGCCAATACCCAGGATTGGTTTCAGGCTGCGCCCTGGTAATCGACTACGTACTCACGATCTCGATCTCGATCGCCAGTGGCGCCGACGCAATCTTCAGTTTCCTGCCCATGAGTTGGCTGAATTGGAAGCCCGAAGTTTGCCTGGCGATGGTCGTCCTGATGGTTTTGATGAATTTGCGGGGCGTGAAGGAATCAGTACTGACGCTGGTCCCGATCTTCATCTCTTTCGTGGTCCTGCATGTATTCATGATCGGTTACGCCCTGGTGAGCCGCGCGAGTGAATTACCAGCGATCGGTCATGACGCGATTGCGCAGGTACGAGGTGGGATGGCTGAGCTTGGAGCGCTTCCACTTCTGATCATTTTTCTGCGCGCATACAGTCTCGGTGGCGGAACCTATACCGGTATCGAGGCCGTCAGTAACGGCCTGCCAATCCTGCGCGAACCACGCACCGTGACCGGCAAGCGCACGATGGCGTACATGGCGCTTTCGCTCGCATTCATCGCGGGGGGAATTCTCATCGGCTATCTCTTGCTTCATGTCACGCCCGAGCGTGGCAAGACGCTCAACGCGGTGCTGTTCAGTCGACTTGCGAGCCACTGGTATATCGCCGGGATTCCTGTGGGCATCGCGCTGATCACCTTCACCCTGATAACCGAGGGCGCGTTGCTGTTCGTCGCCGCGCAGACCGGGTTTATCGACGGGCCGCGGGTTCTCGCGACTATGGCTACGGATCGATGGCTGCCGCGGCGCTTCTCAAATCTTAGCGCGCGACTGGTTATTCAGGATGGCATCATGGCTATCGGGTTCGTTGCACTGCTCGTGCTGGTCGCGACTCGTGCCGACGTCGACTTACTGGTTGTCCTGTACGCGATTAATGTGTTCGTCACGTTCACGCTCTCACAGTTGGGGATGAGCGCGCACTGGTGGAGCGTGCGGGATATCGAGCCGCGATGGGCGTGGAAACTTTTGATAAACGGCGTGGGCTGTGCCTTCACCGCTGTGATTTTGATCGCGACCATCACGCTTAAGTTTCATCAAGGCGGATGGGTCACTGTGCTGATGACAGGCGCGCTGATCGCAATCTGTATCGGCATACGCCGTCACTACGATCGTATTGGCATGTTGGTTGAGAAACTCGAAATCGACATCCTGCCGCAACTCTTTGCGGCTGAGCACAAGCCTCGCCCCGGCATCGACAACAGGGCTCCAACAGCAGTCTTGTTGGTTAATGGCTTCAACGGCTTGGGTCTCGCTACCTTGGTCACAATGCAGCGCCTGTTCAATAGTCAATTCCGCAACCTGATTTTCCTTGCGGTCACCGAGGTCGATGCAGCGCTCTTCAAAGGCCGCAAAGAAATCGAGGCAATCGAGCGGGAAATAACCGACGATCTGCAGGAGTACTGCAAGTTCGCCGCCGACCTTGGCTTTCATTCCGAGCTTCGCGCCGGACTTGGCACCGACGTGGTGTCTGAGCTCGGTCGGTTGTGTTTGCAGACCACGCGTGACTTCCCTCACTCAGTATTTTTTGCGGGCAAGCTGGTTTTCGAAAACGCGGGCTTCTTCAGCCGCTTCTTCCACAACCATACCGCGCTCGATGTCCAAGCCTACCTCGAAAGACTGGGACTGAGCCTGGTAATTTTGCCGGTCCGCGTGATTCCGCACTCACTTAATTAGCGTGTGTGTGGCGAATTGTGCGCCTGTGTCAGACCGCTGAACGACTTCTGCGATTCATTGGTCGCCGTCCCGCGGACATGCGGCTTGCGTAGTCCGGCCTGTTCCAGCAGCGGCATCACGTTGGCGTTCCAGTATGGAAGTTCCTGGTTGTAATCGACCATCGATATCAGCGTGCCGCCGACACCGGTGCGAGACAGCTCGAGTAGCCTGTCGGTTACCTGTTCGCTGGTTCCGACCAGCGGGTAACCGCCCCATCCCGCAATAAAGTTCTCGCGAAATTTGTCGATATATTCCTTGGAGCAGGATTCGCTCTGAAGTCCGAAGAGCCTGCACACGTTGTCGGCCGCCTCTCGATCGCCTTTCTCATGAACGTAGTAGTTGTAATATTCTCGCGCCTCTCGTTCAGTGTCGCGCACCACCGCGTAGCACATCGTGAAGGTTCCAATCTCGCGACGATGCTTGTCCCAGGCCAGTTTCTTTATCGCGTTGACCCAGTCTCTGCAGTTGCCCAGGTCTTCGATCACCGCAAAATTGATGTCGCAATAACGAGCTGCGAACTCGCGGCCTTTCGGTGAAGTACCTGCGCCGATCAGCAAAGGCCTGGGTTTCTGGTATGGCTTCGGATCCGAGAATCCATCCTTGACCGTAAGGAATTTCCCCTCGTAATCGAAATACTGTTCCGTCCATAGCTTGATTACGATTTCGATCCACTCGCTCGCGTGTTCGTATCGAACGTCATGCTCCATCTGTTTGACGCCGAACATCTCCATTTCCGGAGTGAACCAGCCGCACACGATATTGATGCCAAAGCGTCCTTTGGCGATATGGTCGATGGTGGTCGCCATCTTT
>DATJOQ010000320.1:0-7190 GCA_035506935.1 Binataceae bacterium (SeqCode)
ATGTCCGTAGCCGCGCACGATAGCGTCAAGGCCGCCGGGCGGCAGATCACTTTCTGCCTGTAGTCGGTCAGCCACACCGCTCGGTGCGACAATCAACCGATAGAGTAGCCCTTGGACGTTTTTGAGATCAGGCGTCATCGCTGAACGCCTCCGAACGGGGCGCACCGAGCGGCGGTGTACAGGTGCTGGCTCGGGTACGCGCTTGGTTCGCAGCAGCCATCAGAGTCGCAAAATCCGGGATGTTGTCGTCCCATTCGATAAGCGTCGCAACCGGACCGAACCGGCGCACCGCTTTCTCGTACAAAGCCCATACCGGATCGCTCACCGGATGATCGTGCGTATCGAGCAGGTAGCTGCCGCGATCGCTGTGTCCGGCGAGGTGGAATTGCACCACCCGCTCGACCGGGACGCCTTCGAGATACTGCTCGGCAGAAAACCCATGATTGAATGCGCTCACGTAGATGTTGTTGACATCGAGCAGGATCCCGCAATCGGACTCTTCGGCCACCGCCGTCAGAAATTCCCACTCCGACAGCGTCGAATGCTGGAAGGTCAGGTAGCTGGAGACGTTCTCGAGCAGAATATGCCTGCCAAGCGTTTCCTGCACTTGCCTGACGCGCGAGGAAACGTGATGCACCGCCTCGTCGGTATATGGCATCGGCAACAGGTCATGGACGTTGCGTCCGCCAACTCCCGTCCAGCACAGATGGTCGGAAACCCAGGCTGGCTCGAAACGCCGCGCGAGCGCCGCCAGCTTGCGCAGGTAGTCGCGATCGAGCGGATCGCTTGAGCCGATCGAGAGCGACACGCCGTGCAACACAATCGGGTAATTGTTGCGCACGCCTTCGAGGACTTCGAGTGGCCGTCCGCCGTCGACCATGAAGTTCTCGGAGATAACCTCGAACCAATCCATCTTTGGATTGGTCTCGAGGATATGACTGTAGTGCGGCCGACGCAGGCCTACTCCGAACCCCAGCGACGCGAACTCCGCGCGATTCATCGACTTCACTCGCGGGTGGCACAGGCCGTGCGCTGCGCGCGCGGCCTGTGCCATCCGCGATCCTTCACGCCAGGACGGCGGGCCGACGCGCTTCAGCGCGTCGCCCCGCCGCCGGTTCAATCATCTCGTCTCGTTACATTCCTTCGACGTGTCCGCCCTTGGTCTTGCAATCGTCGGCACTGCTGGTCATTACGAACCCTTTGCCCTTGCAGCCGTTCTTGCCCTTGCAATCGTTGCTCGCGGTTTTGCATGAGCTCTGGCCCTTGCAATCGTTGCCGCCCACGCACTTCGTGCTTGCGGCCTTGGCTGCGCCACCGGACGGGGGCGTCGTGCCTTCTTGCGCCCTGACGCTGCTCGCCAGGAACATCATCGCGACGGCCGAGGCCAACAGCGCACCTTTTGCTCCAGCTTTCATTTCTGTCTCCCCTCCGTGCCCGCAGGCACGACTTAGTGATGTTGAGTAGCTTGCCACTCACCAGGCTACTTATCCTTATCAAACACAGGGCCGCGGCGAGCAGTTCCCGCCGATCAATGCGACGCAACGGTCTGCGCGACGGATTGTCCGACCCGACATAGCACCGCCCGCACAGTCTTTCTCGAGCATTTCTATCGTGAAAGGGAACCTTCACGCGATGTCAAGAATTTGGTTGGTAGGGATGCTATGTTGACGCCCGATGGGAGAGAAAGCCGGTGGCCGGCAAAACCAGCGCGAGTTGTTCGAGCAGCAGGCCATGCCCCACCTCGATCACCTTTATACCGCCGCGCTGCATCTGACTCGCAACCCGGCCGACGCCAGCGATCTGCTGCAGGATACCGTCCTGCGGGCCTATCGCTTCTTCCATCAGTTTACCCCTGGCACCAATTGCCGGGCCTGGTTGCTGACTATTCTGTACAACAGTTTTCGCAATGATTACCGCCGCGCGAGCCGCGAGAAACCCGGCGTCGCGCCCGAAAATGTCGAGCGCGAGATCGATATCCAGAATTTGCGTTCCGATCGTCCGCAGAACGAGCCCGAGTCAACGCTGCTCGACAAGCTGATGGACGACGAGGTCGAAGCGGCGCTGGATGAGCTGCCGGAGGAGTTTCGTTCGGTGATATTGCTGGTCGATATCGAAGAACTGAATTACGAAGAGGCGGCTCGAGCGCTCGCCGTGCCGATCGGGACGATACGCTCGCGGCTTTCGCGAGGGCGGGCGATGATGCGCGAGGCGTTGCATGGCTTCGCCGTCTCCAGGGGTTACATACGTTCGTGAACGAGGAATTGAGCTGCGCCGTTATTTGGCTGCGTTAAGTGGATTGCAGGGAATACATCAATAGCTATCTCAGCGCCGACGCGGATCGTGAGCTGAGTCCGCAGGAGGCGCGCGAGGCCTCGCAACACCTGGTCATCTGTCGGGGCTGCGCGGAGCGGCTCGCCTCAGAGCGAGCGTTCAAGTCGTTCGTGCGACGGCGTATTCAGATCGTTTCGACCCCCGCCGGAATTCGCCAACGAATAGCGGGCGAAGTCGACCGTTCCGGTCAATCCGGGCTTGGCGGCCGGATACGCACGCTGCGTCCCGCGGTGCGATGGGCACCGGTTGCGATCGCTGCGGTGCTGTTAGTGATTATCCTGTTCGCGCGCAGCTCGCAGAAGGCCGAGGTTCCCGCTTTCGATCAGGCGGTCGACAGCTACAGCGCGATGCAAAACAATTTCGTTCCAACCGTATCGGCCGAATCGGGCACAAAGCTCGGCGACCACTACAACGATTGGATTAGCCATGAACTTGGAATGCCGCTGAAGGCGTGGAATTTTGACAAACTCGGCTACCACTTTGTCGGCGGTCGAGCCGACCAGCTACCCGACGGGCGCCGCGTGGTCTACACCGTGTATTCCGGCCCCGAGGGTAAAATCGTCTGTGCCTTCGAGCGCGCTGTCAATTTTCCGATACCGCCGGGCGGCGAAACCGTAAACCGCGTGCATCACTTTTACCGCTACAAGGGGATGTCCCTGTGTCTCACCGTGATGCCTAACATGGTGTGCATCCTCACCTGCCGGATGCCGCTCGACGATTTCATTCACGCCATCAAACAGGTCGAGAGCTGAAGCGCCGTTAGCGATCGGCGAAAACGTACTTGCCGTCACGATGCTCGATCCATCGCCCGCGATCGGTCACCTGCCCCGCGACGTCGATCTTGGTGCGCAGCACCATCAGCTCTTCTTCGGTCGGCACCTCCAGCCGCTCGAGCTTGGGCGCGATCTTGGGCCTGAAGCTCATTTCTTCCAGCACCTGGTCGACCGTGACGAACGGCGAAATCCCCTGCAGCATCAGTTGGCAATCGATGTCGTAACCGAACATCGCCCACGGCGTGTAAACCCGCCACGGCCCGGTACCGGGAGGCAATCCAGCACGCTCGCGCGCACCGGGACCGTCGAGAAAACCGGGCGACGAAATGAAATCGTTGCGCTCGACGAATTTGCGCTTCTGCTGATCGGTCACCAGGATCGTGCGCCAGGCCAGCGCCGCGATCGTGTCGGCGCCGCCCGGGCCACCGAAGCGCCGGCCCTCGCCGCCTTCGTATTTGCCGACCACGGTCGAGTTGACGTTGCCGTAGCGATCAACCTGAAGCGTGGCGAGAATTCCGTAGTCGACGTACCCGAGATGAGCGACATCGGCCGCGTAGTTCATGGTCTGCCATTGCAGCGCTCGGTAATTTGCGCGCGCGGCGATCATCGTCATCAGCGGATCGAACGGCACCAGCGGCTCGGGGCCGACTACGCCGTCCTCGGTGAGGTACTGAAGATTGGGCGCGTGCACTTGCTTGGCCAACAGCGCGGCGCTCAGCGGCTCGCCGCCACCGCCGACCCAGTAGATGTAACGTTCTTCGACCAGGCGCGCGATCTGGCAGATCACGTGCTCGCGTTCGTTGAAATTTGCGGCAGGGGTGCTCATATGCAGTAACCCTCGCGGATAGTTTCGCGCCGGCGGATCTCGGCGATCTTGGCGGCGCCCACCACTTTCTCGAGATATTCTTCGTGCGAGCCGACCGAGTAGACGTGCTTGTTGAGGTACTCGGTAAAATCGCCTCGATACATCGCGCCCATCGCTTCCACCACGCCCGGCGGATCGCAGGCGTAATAGCCCTGCACCGTGCCGGGGTACGCGCCGAACGGCGCGTGCACCACGGCGTCGACCGCAAAATGCGGAATCGACGTTCTTGCGGGGTCGCGGCGGATCTCCTCGGTCGAAACGATCTCCTCCGCCGACACGATCACACGCCTGGAGGCGAGCGCGCATTCCTGATGCGCGATGCCGGTGCCGAACACGCGCGCGTTGCCGTATTCGTCGGCCTGATGCACGTGAATCAGCGCGACGTCGGGATTGATTGCGGGCACCAGGATAATGGGCTGCTTAGTGTACGGATCTTCGACCAGCTTACAGCCCGAGCGCTCGAAACCGTCGGTACCGCCAAAGCTGCGCGCAGGCAGGAACGGCAACCCCATGGCGCCCGCCTTCAGCCGAAGCGTCATGATGGCGTTGGAGTACTCGTTGATCGTGCACTTTTTCTCGCGCACCGCGCGCGCGATCCACGGACCGAAGCCGATAAAGCCGATATCGATCCGATCGGCGCATCCGCCTTCCACCAGCAGCGCGCACGCGACGTAAGTGAACTTTCCGCACACCCACAATCGCCGCTTCTTCTGCCGTATCACCTCGCGGATCAACGACGCGGGGCCGCGCTGGAAATAGTTGCAGTCGTACGCGATATAGTCGCCGTCGCGCACCAGCTTCTCGACCGCCTCCCGATGGGTCATCAGCTTGGACACCATCTGATGCGGTTTGTGCTCGCGCACGTGAGCGCGGTAACCGTCGGGATCGACCTTGAGATACTCGGCACGCCCTTCCTGAAGAATTCGCATCGGACCGGCACCTCCAGCGAAACAGTCGGCTTGAGGCCTACATACAGCAAGCGCGCCATCTCGTCCAAGCGCGCAAGTCGGCTCGCCAACACTCTGATAGAAACCTCCAAGTTGCCCCTCGCCCAGAATCCATAGTAGCTCTATTAAGCAAACTAAAGGCTAAATGACGGCCGCTAAGGAGCGTAAGAGCTAAAACAGATGAGAGTCAATGTGTTGGTCGTATTTCTGCTCCTAGCCTCGATGCTTGCAACCGGACAACTGGTCCAAAGCGAAGAAAGTGAAAGCGTTAGCAAAACTTTCATCAAGACAGAGAGTGTGAAGCTACAAGACGGCTCGGTGGTCGAAGTCGGTGGCTACCTGAAGAACGAGGGGTCGAGCGGTAAACCAGTCTGCCGAGTCACAATCAAATTTAAACCGCGATCAAACTCCGATGAAGCCTCGGTTATGTCGCTTGGATGCGGCGACGTGGACGACGCCTCGCGTATCTTGCAGCAGTTCAAGCCGTGGGTAAAAGACAAGGCCGCAAAACTCGAAGCACGGGCGGGCAACTAGCGCTTTTTGTAAATTCAAAGACGTCCAAAGACGCTTGTTCAATATTCCACTAAACGAGCGGAACCACTTTATACGTCATCCTGAGCCGGCGAGCGTCGCGAGCCGTGTCGAAGGATCTCGCGCGCTCCTGCGCGCGTCAGTCGCGGCGCCCTGTTAAACGCCCGGAGGACCGGGCGAGATCCTTCGACTACGCTCCGGCTATACCGTCGCTACGCACAGGATGACGGCGTAAAAACGCGTCTGACGCTGCCGATTATAAACCGCTAGGCGTTCGACCACGTAATCGGCGCGAAATGGCCGTTGCGGCCGGAATTGTCGAAGTTGAACGCCTCGTCCTTGAAATGGCTCGAAGTTCCCTTGGCCGCCGCCAGGCGCCGGTTCGCGAAGTGCGCCACGTTATCGAACCAGACCTGCTGGCTCTCGATACCTACCACGCCCTCGACCGTGACGTCGGCGACGTTCGGAATCGTCAGCTTTCTCGTGCGCCCATCGAGCTCGAACTTTATCGAAACCGGCTTGGCGGGCAGACGCTTGGTGATTAGCGGAGCGAAGCGACCTAATGGACCGCCCGCGTTCGCAGTGAAAATCTGCTCGAGCGCGGATCGCTGAGCATCGGAGCCACGCTCATCGACGTAGGGTTCGACCGTCCAGTTGCCCTGCGTCATCGGCCCAGGCGCATAGATCACCGTAACCGCGTTCAGGCCGGCGAGATCGATCTGGCCGTATTTGCCCGAGTCGACGCGAAACGCCACCACCACGTCGCAATGGCCTTCGGTCGGCCGCGAGCCTTTGGTTAGCAGGCACGGGCACAGCAGTTCGCAGTTGCAGGATTCGAAATATTCTCCGTCGATCTGCCATCGTTCGCTCATACTACCACCTCGTCGATTAGCCAGTATTGAACACTCGAACCATAGCGACAAGCGGAGCTCCGCCATTCATCCTGAACGGAGGTGGTCGATGCGGCCATCCGAACATGGCAAATGAGCGCGGCCTTTTTCTGTCATCCTGAGCCGGCGAGCGTCGAGAGCCGTGTCGAAGGACCTCGCGCGCTCCTGCGCGCATCAGCCCGGACGCTACGTTAAACGCCCGGAGGACCGCGCGAGATCCTTCGCTTTGCTCAGCATGACAGCCGAAGGACACGAGACACTTCCTGCAAGCGTATGGCTTTTTCAGCGGCGGTCGGCGGCTTCGAACAAATGGAGCTGATGGTCGGTTTTGCGGTGCGGTATCTCAACCGGATAGTTGCCGGTGAAGCAGGCGTCGCAGTAACCATTGCGCGGAGCTTCCATAAACGAATAGAGGCCGTCCGTGCTGAGGTAGCCGAGCGAATCCGCGGTGATGAAGCGGCGGATCTGCTCGATCGACTGGTGCGACGCCAAAAGCTCGGCGCGGGTCGGCGTATCGATCCCGTAAAAGCAGGAATTGGTGGTAGGCGGCGCCGCGATTCGCATATGGACTTCGCGCGCTCCACCCTGGCGCAGCATCGGGATTACTTTTCTAAGCGTAGTCCCGCGCACCAGCGAATCCTCGACCAGCACTACGCGCTTGCCTTCGAGCACCGCCGGCACCGGATTGAATTTTATCTTCACGCCGAAATGACGAATCGCCTCGCGCGGCTCGATAAACGTGCGTCCGACATAGTGGCTGCGGATCAATCCCAGCTCGAACGGAAGCCGCGACTCCTCGGCAAAGCCCAGCGCGGCCGGCACACCCGAGTCAGGAACCGGCACCACGATATCG
>DATJOQ010000321.1:0-2816 GCA_035506935.1 Binataceae bacterium (SeqCode)
GTCGAGCTGGCCGGTATCCGCAATATCCTGACCAAGCGCCTGGGATCGTCGAATCCGCACAACCTGGTCAAGGCCACTTTCGAAGCGCTGGGCGAATTGAAAAACCCGGCCGACGTCGCGCGCTTGCGCGGCCGCGAACAACAGGTTCCGACGGCTGCGGCCTGAGCGCGGCCCTGAGTTAACGAGCATGGCGGAAACAATCAGGATAAAACTCGCGCGCAGCCCGATCGGCACCACCGAGCGGGTGCGTAGCACGCTCAAGGGACTCGGCCTCAACCGGCTCGGCCGCGAGCGCGAGCTCAAGCGCACTGCGATGGTCGAAGGGATGATTCGGCGCGTGGCGCATCTGGTGGTCGAAATTAAAGCTGATAGTCGGTAAGTAGCGAGTGTTGGAATGGATCTTAAGACGTTAAAGCCGGCAGCGGGTTCGCATCATCGGATCAAGCGAATCGGTCGTGGAATCGGCTCGGGGCACGGCAAGACTTCCGGCCGCGGCCATAAGGGACGCGGCTCGCGCAGCGGTGGTAACACACCTCCGGGCTACGAGGGCGGCCAGATGCCGCTCCAGCGGCGTATCCCGAAGCATGGGTTTACCCGGCTTCAGGCGAATCAGGCCGATCGCGAGCAGCTCGCGATCGTGAATCTGTCGGCGCTGGCGATCTTCGACCAGGGAACTGAAATAAATCCCGCGCTGTTGGCGGAGAAGGGCCTCGTCAGGGCGGGACACAAAGTCAAGGTGCTCGCCAACGGCGAGGTCGGGCGTAGCATAACGGTCCGAGCGCATGCATTTTCCAAGGCCGCTCGCGAGAAAATCGCCGCCGCCGGCGGCAGCGCGGAGCTGATTCAAGAGTCAAGTAACAATGCTTGAGGGGTTTTCAGGCGCCTCGCGCATCCCTGAGTTGCGCCGCCGGCTGTTGTTCACCGCCGCGATGCTCGCGGTGTATCGAATCGGAGTCGCGGTTCCCACACCCGGTATCGACGGGCAGGCGCTGGCCTCGTTCTTCGACGCCGCGCGCAGCACGCTGTTCGGCTGGATCAATCTGTTTTCCGGCGGCGCGCTCGAGCGTTTCTCGGTCTTCGCGCTCGGGATCATGCCTTATATCTCGGTCGCGATCATCTTGGACCTGTTCAAAGTCGCATGGCCCTACCTCGACGAGCTGTACAAAGAGGGCGAGGCCGGGCGGCGCAAGATCACGCAATACACTCGTTACGGCACGGTCGGGTTGTCGCTGATTCAGGGGACGATGATCGCGATCTCGCTCGAGCGTATCCAGGCGCCGGGCGGTGGCTCGGTAGTGTACAACCCCGGATGGGAATTCCGCATCATCACGGTGCTGACCCTGATGGCCGGGACCATGTTTATCATGTGGCTGGGCGAGCAAATCACCGAGCGCGGAATCGGCAACGGAATCTCGCTGATTATCATGGCGGGAATCGTGGCGCGCCTACCCAGCGCCTTGGGCGCGACCGAGCAGTTCCTGCGCGAGGGCGAAATGAGCATTTTCGCCCTGCTGGTGATCCTGATCCTCGCGTTCGCTGTCACCGCCGGCATTGTGTACGTCGAGACCGGCCAGCGCCGGATCCCGGTACAATACGCCAAACGGGTGGTGGGACGGCGGGTGTACGGCGGACAGAGCTCCCATCTGCCGCTCAAGATCAATACCTCGGGCGTTATACCACCGATTTTCGCTTCCTCAATCCTGGTGTTCCCGGCAACGGTGGCGACGTTCGTCCCCGGCCTAAAAGATTACGCGTCATTCCTGACCCCGGGCGGTGTCTTTTACGATATAGTGTATGTCGTACTAATCGTATTTTTCTGCTATTTTTATACTGCTGTCACGTTCAACCCGGTCGATGTCGCCGACAATATGAAGAAATATGGCGGCTTCATTCCGGGTATACGTCCGGGGCGTTATACGGCGGACTATATCGATCGAGTTCTATCGCGCATTACGCTTGGCGGCGCCATCTACGTAAGCGCGGTCTGCATCTTGCCGACGCTGCTGATCCAGCGCTTCAACGTGCCCTTCTACTTCGGCGGAACCGCTCTGCTGATCGTGGTCGGAGTCGCGCTCGATACGGTGGCACAGATCGAGACCCATCTGCTGACCCGTAACTACGAAGGCTTCATGCGGCGCGGGCGAATTAAAGCGAGGCGAGGTTAGCCGGTGCGGTTGGTGATGCTGGGCCCTCCAGGGGCGGGCAAGGGAACGCAGGCAAGGATGCTAGAGCAGAAGTACGGGATTCCCCAGATCGCAAGCGGCGACCTTTTAAGGGCCGCCGTCCGCGATCGCACCCCGATTGGGCTCGAGGCGCGGCGCTACATGGATCGCGGCGCGCTCGCACCCGACGAATTGGTGGTGCGCCTGATCGAGGCGCGTCTCGAGGAGCCCGACGCGCGCCGCGGATATATCCTGGATGGCTTCCCGCGGACGATCCCGCAGGCGGAGGAATTGGATTCGGCGCTCAAGCGCCATAGTCAGCACTTGGACCACGTGCTGGCGATCGTGGTTCCGGACGACGAAGTTATCAAGCGCATTTCGGGCCGGCGTACGTGCAGGAATTGCGGCGCGATGTACCATATGATTTTCGATCCGCCGCGCAATCAGAGTATCTGCAACGATTGCAACGGCGAGCTGTATCAGCGCGACGACGACGCCGAGGATACGGTGCGGATGCGGCTCGAGGTCTATCACGCGGAGACTAATCCGCTGCTCTCGTATTACGAGCAAAGCGGGATCCTGACCCGGATCGACGGGATTGGGCGGCCGGAAGAGATTCAGCAGCGTATCGTCGACGTGCTCGATCGTTTGAGG
>DATJOQ010000322.1:0-11634 GCA_035506935.1 Binataceae bacterium (SeqCode)
TGGGGCCGCGTGCTCGCCAATCTCGGGACCGCCGAATTCGCTGCCACCACGGTCGCGCTCGACCCGGCATTGTTGGAGAACGCCCGCTCGAGCCTTCCGGTCCTGCGTGGCGTACGTCCGCAAGCATACGCGACCGCTCCGCACGTATTGACGTTACCTGCCGCCGGCAAAGCGCATATCCAACCAACTCAAGGCGGTGCAATCTCATGAAGGTCAAACGACCGGGCACCACGGTTGAGGACCTCTACCAGACCTTGCGCGAGGACATCATCAACGGCCGTTATCATCCCGGATTCCGGCTCTCGCAACAGGCCCTGGCGACCGCGCTCAAGGTCAGCAGAACTCCGTTGCGTGAAGCGCTCTCGCGCCTTGCGGCCGAAGGTCTGGTCATCGGCGAGACCAACCGCGGGATGGAAGTCGCTCCGGTTCATAACAAGGATGCCGAGCAGTCCTACGGCCTCAGATTGCTGATCGAGCCTCCCACCATCGAGGCGATCGTCGAGGATGTCTCCGAAGAGGATATCGACCGCATGGAGCAGTTGCTCGAGAAAATGGAGGAGGCGGCCAACGGACGCCGTATCCAGGATTTTCAGCAGCTTCATTTCCAGTTCCACGAAGCCGGCCTCTGCTACTATCCCGACCAGTTTCACGAGCTGATCAAATCTCTGCACACCAAGATTTATCGCCATCAGCGCCTGTATTTTTCCCGTCCCGAAATCCCCAAGTACTTCATCCAGGTCGATCGCGTTTTCTGCGAAGCCTTGCGCGCGCGCGACGCCGCTACCGCGCGGCAGAACATGGAGTTCCATCTGACCGACGCCGCGCTCGGCCTCGTGCTTGATATCGACCCGGACCACAAGTTCGATTCGCTTTTGATCGCGCTGCGCGGACTCGGCATCGAACTGGAAGCCGATAGCAGCGGCAGGGTGCAGCGCCCGGCGCGCATCCGATGGCTGCGCAAGGATTCCCATCACATGGGGCCGCTCAGCACCAACAACCTCTACTGCGGCGCCGACGACTCCAAACGCGCGCTCGCCTCCCCGATCAACGATGGCCGCGCCGCATGACGACGCAGGCTCTGACAGAGTTGTCGGTTTCACAAGCGGCCAGAGCGATCGCCGAAGGCAAGCTCACCTCACGTGACCTCGTCGGCGCATGCCTCGAACGTATCCAGGCGCGCGAGGAGACCGTCGGAGCGTGGGAGTTCCTCGATCAATCGCTCGCACTTGCCCAAGCCGCCGAGCGTGACAACGCGCCGCGCAAGGGACCGCTGCACGGCGTTCCGGTCGGTATCAAGGACATCATCCAGACCGCCGATATGCCGACCGGCTACGGCTCTCCGATCTATCCGAACAATCGCACCGGCATCGACGCTGAATGCGTGAAACGCCTGCGCGCCGCCGGCGCCGTGATCATGGGCAAGACCGTCACCACCGAGTTTGCGGTCTTCTTCCCCGGCAAAACCACCAATCCTCATAACCGTCTGCACACCCCCGGCGGATCGTCGAGCGGTTCGGCCGCCGCGGTTGCCGATTACCAGGTGCCATTCGCTCTCGGCACTCAGACTGCGGGCTCCGTGATCAGACCCGCCAGTTTCTGCGGCGTGATCGGATACAAACCGTCCTATGCCCTGATCCCGATCGACGGCGTTTTGCCCTGCGCGATCTCGCTCGATACGGTCGGCATCTTCGCCCGCCATATCGACGACCTGCCGCTGATTGCCGGAGTCCTTGCTGGAATCAGTCTAAAAGAACCGGATTCGATAAAGCTCGTTCCGCCGCGAATCGCGATGCTTCGCACGCCCTGGTGGGATAAGGCCGAGCCCGATAAGCAGAAGGCGCTCGAGTCAACCGCACAGGCGCTCGCCCGCGCGGATGCGCCGATGAGCGAGCTCGACATCCCCGAATTCGAAGATGTGCGCGACGCGCATTTGAAAATCATGTATCGCGAGATCGCCGCTTCGCGCCGAACCGAGTACGAAAACCATCGCAATCTTTTGAGCCCCAAACTTCTCGAGATCATCGAAAGCGGCCGCGCGCTCAAGATTTCCGACGTGCAAAGCGCCGTCCGCGTGGCGCGTCGATGGCAGAACAAAATCGCTCACCTGTTTGACGCGCACGACGTTATCCTGGCGCCGAGCGCCCCGGGCAGCGCGCCCGAAGGCATCTCGGCGACCGGCGATCCGATTTTCAACGCGGTATGGACCCTGCTCGGAGTGCCCTGCATCACCTATCCCGTCGCCCGCAGCTCGAAAGGATTGCCGATCGGCGTCCAGGTGATCGGTCCGGTCGACGGCGACGAGCGGTTGATTGCGGCGGCCAAGTGGATGCAGCAAAATTCCGCCTAGAGCGAATTTCCGATGCGACTGACTCCGCGCGAGGTCGACAAACTTCTGATCTTCACCGCCGCCGAAGTCGCGCGCCGCAGAAAATCTCGCGGCCTCAAGCTGAATCATCCTGAAGCCACCGCGCTGATCACCGCCGAAATCCTCGAAGGCATTCGCGACGGCCGCTCGGTCGCCGAGCTGATGGAGTTCGGCATGACCATCCTAAACCGCGACGACGTGATGGAAGGCGTGCCCGAGATGATCGACGAGATCCAGGTCGAGGGCACTTTTCCCGACGGCACCAAGCTCGTCACCGTCCACTATCCGATTCGCTGAATATGATACCCGGCGAATACATCCTTGCCGACGACGACATCGTCGCCAACGAAGGCCGCGACGTTGTCGAGCTCACCGTGATCAACACCGGCGATCGCCCGATCCAGGTCGGCTCCCACTTTCATTTTTTCGAGGTCAACAAGGCGCTCAAATTCGATCGCCGCCAGGCTTTCGGCAAGCATCTCAACATCCCGGCCGGCACCGCGGTTCGCTTCGAGCCCGGCGACGACAAAGTCGTGAAGCTGGTCCGTCTCGGCGGCAAAGCGATGGTGCTGGGCCTGAACGCTCTGACCAACGGGTCCACCGACGAATCCGCCGCCGACAAGGCGCTCGAGCTGGCCGACACGCGCGGCTTTTCCAACGTGAAAAAATGACTCTGCGAATCCCTCGCCGCCAATACGCCGAGCTCTACGGTCCGACCACCGGCGATCGCGTCCGCTTGGCCGACACCGATTTGTTGATAGAGATCGAGCGCGACTTTACTCATCACGGCGACGAAGCGAAATTCGGCGGCGGCAAGGTCCTGCGCGACGGCATGGGCCAATCGGCCAGCGCCACCTCAGCCGACGGCGTGCTCGACTTGGTGATCACCAACGCGATCATCATCGACCACTGGGGCATCGTCAAAGCCGATATCGGAATCCGCGACGGGCGCATCGTGGCAGTCGGCAAATCCGGCAATCCCGACATCATGGACGGCGTCACGCCCGGGATGGTGGTCGGCGCCGGCACCGAGGTCATCGCCGCCGAAGATCGCATCGTCACCGCCGGCGGAATCGACTCGCACGTGCATCTGATTTGCCCGCAGCTCGCGTGGGACGCGCTGTCCTCAGGCCTCACCACGCTGCTCGGCGGCGGCACCGGTCCCGCGACCGGAACCAACGCGACCACCTGCACCCCGGGACCTTGGAACATCCGGCGCATGATCGAAGCGGCCGAGGGTCTGCCGATCAACATGGGCTTCCTCGGCAAGGGCAACGCCTCCACGCCGGCGCCGCTGCGCGAGCAGATAGAGGCCGGCGCCATCGGCCTCAAATTGCACGAGGATTGGGGCACCACGCCCGCCGCCATCGATTGCTCGCTCTCGGTCGCCGACGAATACGACGTTCAGATCGCGCTCCACACCGACACGCTCAACGAAGCCGGCTTCGTGCAGGACTCGATCGACGCCTTCAAGGGACGCACGATCCACACCTATCACACCGAGGGCGCCGGCGGCGGTCACGCTCCCGATATCATCCGCGTGTGCGGCGAAGCCAATTGCCTGCCCTCGTCCACCAATCCGACGATGCCGTTTACCGTCAACACGTTGGACGAACATCTCGACATGCTGATGGTGTGTCATCACCTCGATCCGCTGCTGCCCGAAGACGTCGCGTTCGCCGAGTCGCGCATCCGCGCTGAAACCATCGCCGCCGAAGACGTGCTCCACGATCTCGGCGCCATCAGCATGATGTCGTCGGATTCGCAGGCGATGGGCCGCGTGGGCGAAGTCATCCTGCGCACCTGGCAGACCGCCGACAAGATGAAACGCCAGCGCGGTGCGCTGCCCGGCGAAAAAAGCGGCAACGACAATATCCGCGTGCGCCGCTACGTCGCCAAGTACACCGTCAACCCCGCGATCGCGCACGGCATGGCGCACGAGATCGGATCGGTCGAAGCCGGTCGCCTCGCCGATCTCGTCGTATGGAAGCCCGCTTTCTTCGGCGTCAAACCCGAACTGGTGCTGAAGGGCGGGATGATCGCGTGGGCCGCGATGGGCGATCCCAACGCGTCGATTCCTACACCCGAGCCCGTGCTCTATCGCCCGATGTTCGGCTCGTTCGGCCGCGCGCTCGGCTCGTCCTCGGTCACCTTCATCTCCAAAGCCAGCGCCGACACGTTGGGTCATCTCGGCTTGGCGCGCCGGCTCGTGCCGGTCGCCAATTGCCGCTCGCTCAGCAAGCGCGACATGATCAACAATACCGCGCTGCCCAAGGTCGAAGTCGATCCCGATACCTACGAAGTCCGCGCCGACGGCGAGCTGATGACCTGCGAGCCTGCGGCAATTCTGCCGATGGCGCAGCGGTATTTCCTGTTCTGAACGGGTAACTGCCGATGCTGACCGTCGAGCGCATCATCGAACGTCAAAGCATCGGCGCACAACTCGGCAAGCAGCGCGATTGCGTTCGCATGACGTCGGAGGAGCGCCGCTGGGTGCGCCGCCGCATCACTACTGCCGCCGGCCGCGAAGTCGCGCTCGCGCTGCCCACCGGCACCGTTATCCGCCCCGGCGATATCCTTCTGAACGAACCCGGATGGTATCTCGAGGTCGAAGCTGCTGAAGAGCCGGTGCTCGCGATTTATCCGCGCGATCATCAGACCGCGCTTCGCGTCGCGTTCGAGGTCGGCAACCATCATTTTCCGCTGGCGCTCGACGGCGACGCGATGCTGGTGCCCGACGACTCCGCGATGGTGCAGCTTCTCGACCGGCTCGGCCAGCCCTGGCAGCGCAGAAGCGCGATTTTCGATCCGATCGCGAAGGCACATCGTCATGACCCCTGACACAACGCTCTCACTGCTGCAGTTCGCCGACGGACTGTTTCCGGCCGGCGCCTACGCCCATTCCTTCGGGCTCGAGGCCTACGTCGCTCGCGGCGCTGTCGTGGACGCCGACGATGTCGAACGCATGCTGCGCGCGTATCTGCAGGGCAGCGCGGGACCGACCGACGCGTGCGCGATGGTCAACGCTTCGCGCGCCGCCGCGGATCAGAATCTCGACCAATGTCTGCAGCTCGACGCCGTCATCGACGCGATGAAAGCGCCGTCGGAGCTGCGCGACGCGAGCCGCCAGATGGGCCGCCAGACCGCGCGCATCGCCGCCGCCTTGATCGATCATCCGACCCTTCGCCAATTCGCGCGCCTGGCTGACGAAGACTCCACGCCCTGCCATCACTGCGTGATTTTCGGAATCGCCGGCGGCGCGCAGGGATGGCCGCCGCACGATGCGGCCGCGGCCTATCTGTACTCCACCTCTGCCGCGATCGTCGGAGCGGCGCTCCGCCTGCTGCCGCTCGGCCAACTGAAGGGTCAACTGATCATTCGCAATCTCGCGCCGCTGATCGCTGCGCTCGCGCGCGAGGTGACGGTCAAAACCGCGGCGCAATTCGAATGCTTCGCTCCGGGAATTGAAATCTCCTCGATGCGTCACGCCGCGATGGACGGGCGGCTGTTCAGATCATGATCCCCAAGCCGCTCAAAATTGGAATCGGCGGCCCGGTGGGCTCGGGCAAGACCGCGCTGGTCGAATGGCTTTGCCGCCGGATGCATGGCCAGCGCCAGTTGGGCGTGATCACCAACGATATCTACACTCGCGAAGACGCTGAGTTTCTCACTCGCCGCGGCGTGCTCGAAGCCGATCGTATTCTCGGTGTCGAGACCGGCGGATGCCCGCACACCGCGATTCGCGAGGATGCTTCGGTAAATCTCGAAGCCCTGCGCGAGCTCACCCGCCGCTTCAACGATCTCGATATCGTGATCATCGAAAGCGGAGGCGATAACCTCGCCGCGACCTTCAGCCCCGAGCTGGTCGACGCCACCATCTACGTTATCGACGTGGCCGAAGGCGACAAAATTCCGCGCAAGGGCGGACCGGGCATCATGCGCTCGGGCCTGCTCGTGATTAACAAGATCGATCTCGCCCCGTACGTCGGCGCTGATCTCGGCGTGATGGAGCGTGACGCGCGTATCGCACGCGGCGCCCGTCCTTTCGTCTTCACTAACCTGCGCAAAGGCGACGGCGTCGATCGCGTGGTCGCTTGGATTGAACGTGAGCTGCTGTTCGAGAACTAATCGCGTCGGGCGCGACGGCTTCCTGCGCCTGGTGTTCGAGCGCCGTTCCAGCCATACGGTGCTCACCAACCGGCGATTCACTTTGCCGCTGCAGGTGCTCGAGCCCACCAGGCTGCCCGACGGCTCGCTCTACACGATGATGCTCAACCCGACCGGCGGAATCCTTGGCGGCGATCGCTTGCGCAGCGAGATCGTCCTGGGCGCCGGCACGCACGTGGTATTGACCACCCCTTCCGCCAGTAAAGTTTACCGCACACTCAACGATGCTGCCCGATGCGAAACCGAAATCCACGTCGGCGAAGATGCCACCCTGGAGTACCTTCCCGATCATGTGATCCCGCATCCTGGGGCAGCACTCTCACAGAATCTGCACATAAAACTGGCTCCGCGAAGCTGCGCGATCGTCTACGATGCCTTTGCCGCCGGACGCGTCGGACGCGGCGAGCGATGGCGGTTTCGTGAGATCGCGAGTGAAATCTCTATAAATTTCGACGATGCGCCGTGCTTTATATCACGATCGACGCTGACTCCCGCACGGCGCGTCGATAACGTTGGCCTGATGGAGGGCTTTAACTACTACGGCTCGCTAATTGCTCTCCGACACGCGACGAAAGATACACCGGATGTTACCGCAGTCGATAAGGCGATCTGCGCAACCCCTGGCGTGTGGGGTGGCGCGAGTTCACTGAGCGCGGGAGGCGTGGTCGCTAAGTTCCTGGCGCCAAGCGCTAATGCCCTCGCAAGCGCGATGACCTCCGCATGGTCGGCCGCGCGTCAGCAGTTGCTGCGCATGCCCGCGTTCGATTTGCGAAAACTATAAGAGGGCCAATCTGCTGTGATGCGGCATCCTTACGACAGATAGGCGCAATTTAGGCCAAATGGCTGGCTTGACACGAAATTGTAAAGGATGATACTTCGAGCACACTTTTGAGCACAATTTTGTATACACACGCCCACCGCGGGGAGCGAGCGATTGGCTGTGTATGGCGGGAATCGCGCCCCGGCGTTTCACTCTCCCAGGCCGGGAGAGAGTAGGGTGAGGGTTCTTGGCCAAGCGAGTTGTTGGAAACAGGCGAGCAAGGAGCGAGAGAGTCACCATAAGTAGCACTGAATCCGTTACGCTGAGGAGAAACAACGTGACGCAAAAATGTTCCCAAAGGCAGCCTCAGTCTTCCAGCAGATCTTTCTTCCACGCCCTCCTGATCCTGCTCTTGCTTTCAACCTTAGCCCTGAGCAGTTCGACCTCTTACGCCTGTTATGATTACGAGAACTGGCAAGTCTGCCTCAATTACTACACTGAAAACTATTTCCGCCTTCCTCAGGTCGACCGCACATTGTTCCGCGCCGAGACCGAATCCTATTTCACCAAGCACGCCGACGGCGTGATGCGCCAGCGTAACGAGCTGCGCTTCGACCTGCACTGGGCACCAGACGCCAAGTACACTTTGGACATCCCGATTCAATTCAGCCTCAGGGTCAGGCCTTACTACGATACTGCCTACGACCTAACCGGATGGGGTCAGGGTCAGTATCGCAAGTATCTGGCCACCGACTGGCAGAGCAACACCAACGGCATGATGAATGACCAGTACGACCCGCTTATCCGTGAATACTATGTCGACATCCTGCCGAAGAACTTCTTTATTCGTATCGGCCGCCAGATTATTTCGTGGGGAAAATCAGACGGCGTCTACATGCTCGATATCCTGAATCCCTTCAACCTCGCCAATCCCACCAACTTCGACGAGCAATACAACAAAATCCCCATCTGGGCGCTGAACTTCAATTATCAGGTAAGCTCGACCGGCACGATCCAATTTGTCTACGAACCAAAATACCTTCCCTACTACTATCCAGGACTGCCGCTCAAAGGCGGCCTTCCCTATCAGGGCAGCTACCAGGATTTCACCCCCAACGTCGTCGCGCTGTTCAACGCGGAGGAAAACGGCCTTTTCGGATTCAAAATTCCGGTGCATTACCATCAGCCTTCGGTCGCACCTACCAATGGTATCTACGCTGCGCGATGGAGCGATCAGGCCTACGGTATCCATTACACCTTGAACTACGTCTACGGCTGGACCTCCTACATGATCCAGTTTCCCAACACCGGCAACTACACCACCGCAACCGCGGTTTATGAAGAACCAAGGCGGGTTCAAATCGCGGGAGGTTCGGCCGATTACGAACTCCAGGGCGTGCCCGATTGGCTGGAGGGAACCGTTCTACGCGCCGAAACTGCAATTACTGTGAATGACAGGTATTACGAAGGCATCGTCGGCAATCCTAACAACGTTGACCACTGGGGCCTGCTGATGGGACTCGATCGGTACCTTCTGAGTGGCATCCTGGAACGTCCGATCTTCGCAAGCTGGCAGTACTGGCACGACGACGTCGTCAACAAGATTCACTGCCCGACCTGCGGTCCGGATTCGCATGAATTCGAGTCAATCGGATTCTACGGCAGCAAAGCCGGCCTGCGAGGCGCGTACTATAGCTTACTCACCATGTACCTCGACAAAACCTGGGGTCCCGGCGATTACATCGATACGTCATTTTTCGTCCTCTACGAATTGCAATTCAAAGATTGGTGGATACAACCCCAGATCGCCTACATGATCAACGACAAGACCAAGGTCGCTCTGGGTTTCAATATCTTCGCCGGCAGCAAACAGACTCCTTTCGGCGAGTACACCAACGCAACCGACGTCTACTTCACTCTTTCGCGCGTGCTGCTTTAGAAAACTATTTTTTCGACTGAATCGTACAACAGTCGAGGTAACAGTCATGCGTAATCTAAAAACCCTCTCGATGGCCTTCCTTTTGATAACGATGGCGGTCGGCGCCAGCGCACAGGGCCCCGCCAACACCAACGGAGACATCCCGTCTCCCAAGATGATCGCCGGAAAACCCTACAGCATCACGCCGGGCTCGGAGGCAGGAACTTACAACGTCAAGTGGGGCGATCAATCGATGGTTTGGAAGCCGAAGGCTTACATGGAGGACAAGTACAAGGCCATGGGGCCGGCTTACTACGCGCAATGGACTCAACCCGGGCTGCCGCCGCCCTGGGACGTTCCAATGGACCAGCGTCAAAATCTGTCCGGCGCCGAACTGATGAATCGATGCTACGCGGAAAACGAATACGCCCCATATGCCAAAAACTATTGGGACAGCCTGATAGTCAAGATCTACCGTCCCGACGGCTCCGTGCGCGGCGAGACTGACATGATCGAAGCCTACTCCGACATGGAGATGAAGAAGGGATTGGAATACATACCATCCTCTGATCAGGGCAGGGTGCAGCGCAAATACATTTGGACCTACACCGATCCTCCCGAGGTCAAGGGAGAGTCGGGAGTCACCACCACCTTCGTTGATCCCAAACTTCCTCCACAAGACACCTTGTACTTGCCCTCAGTCCGAAAAGTCCGCCGCCTCGCCGGCGCAGTCTCGAGTCAATATTTCCCCGGCCTGATCAACCGCTACGAAGACGTCTCGCATACCAATGCGCTGCCCGAGTTGAATTACAAAGTAGTGGGATTCGAGTTATTCAATCCCGATCCCTCCAAGCCGCAGTACAAGCCTGACTATCTGCCCGAGGTCAAACGCGTTGACGGAGCCGGCGACGTCGCGGTCATCCTCGAGATAACGCCCAAGCCGGGTGTGAGCTGGTGGTACGCGAAGCGGTTGTACAAGTGCGGATTGCAGGAAATGAACTACGTCTACGACGACGCCTACGACGACAACGGCAAGCTTATCCGCAGCACTGAAAAGGCGATGATGTCCGGAAGTCTGCTTCATATGAATTCACCCACTGGCCCGGCGGCGCCCGATTGGTATCAGTCGTGGGGCATCATGAGCGTTCAGGATTACACCACCGGCTTCACTTCCGACGCGTACGTGACACTCGGCGGATTCAACGCCGATCTGCCTCGCGCGATCTTCACCGACAACACCTTGTATCGCGAGCCGAAGAACCTGAATGAGCTGATCAGGTAGTGATCTCATTTTACGCCGAAGGCCCGTGACCGAGACTCGGCATACGGATTCGAGAGCATGGCTGTTATTAGCGATCGAAAAAGTGTTGACCCGCTCGGGTATCGAGGTATCGATCTTCGACTCGCCCGTCTAGCCCGCTTTTTTATACGCCATAAGGGCGCCGGGCTGCTGTTTCAGGTGATTGTCGCCGCTCTTTGTCTGTGGGCAATCAGCGGTCTGCAATTGCGCGACGATCCCAACGCCTGGCCGCCGGCCGGCGATCCGTTCGTCAAGTTGAACGGCAGGATCACGCAGCTCTTTGGCGGCGGCGACTCCGTTAGTATCGAAGTCGTCGCCGACACTGGCGGCATCTACACCGTCAAGAACCTCACCACGATTAAAGACATCACTCACGATCTCTATCTGGTCAAAGGAGTCATACCTTATACCGTTCGTTCCCTGGCGACTCTCGATTCCGAGAAGTACGCGTTCGTAAGTGGCGGCGCCGACGCCGACGCTACCATGTTCATCACGCCCCTGATGCCGCAGTACCCCAAGACTGCGGACGACGCCAAGCAGATCGAAGCCGGCGCCCGCGACAACCCCTTGCTCAACGGCGTACTGGTATCAAACGACGGCAAAGCCTCGCTGATTCTCGCGAGCTTCCGCTCCGAGCAACCTAAAGGTGCGCGCGTCGCGGTGGATATCACCGAGCCCATCGCTATCTATCGCGCCGTCTCGGCGATAATCCACAAGTACGAACGTCCCGGCATCACCATCAGGGCAGCCGGCACTCCGGTACTCATCGGATGGGTGAATAGCGTTGGCCTGCGCTACGTGGGTCTCGCCTTCGTCGTCTTCCTGCTCACCATCGCCGCGATTCTCTGGTATGGCTTCCGCTCGTGGAGCGGCGTCTTGCTTCCGCTGCGCGTTGCCCTGATGGGCGCGTTGATGGGCTTCGGCCTCTATCGCCTGTTGTTCGGCACGACACTGTTTTCCGCCGCCGCCTTGCTTGCGCCATTCATTGTGGTCGCGGCCGGCGCGTGCCATTCGGTACAATTCCTGAGCCGCTTCTTCTTCGAGGAATATCCACGCCTGCAAAACGCCGAGGACGCGATTGTCAGCACCTTCGTCTCGCGTCTGCGCCCGATGCTGGTGTCGTT